>JAVBKE010000089.1:0-2699 GCA_031554185.1 Caryophanales bacterium | reverse complement strand
TCACTGCCAGATCGGTCATGCCGAACTTGGCTTTAACTGCAGTACGCATTTCGGTGCGTTGCTGGTCTGCGTTGGCAGTCAGGCCGCTTTCGATAGTATTCAGCTTGTCTGCGAATGGCTGGAACCAGGCTGGCGCTTCTGCACTGTTGGTTGTGGCATCTTTTGCAGCCTTAGCATCAGCCTCTTTCTTCAGTCGGGCCGCCTTCTCTTCTGGCGTTTCGGCTGCTTTCGCATCCTCTGCCACCATCGCGTTATAGGCATCCATCAGCTCGGCTTCGGTTTTGCCTTCGGTCGGCTTACCTTTCGCCTGAAGCGCATTGATAATCAGTTGTTTCATCGGATTGTCTTCTCCGTTAGTTTTAATTTCGTACTCAGTGGGTTTGCGCACGACTTCTTGAGGTTCGCCGACAAGCGTTACTGCCCTGTCAGAGATGAGGTACTTCTGTTTGTACAGTGACTGGCCCGGCGTTGATTTCTTCTCTTCTTCGTAGATGAAAGAGTCTGGGTAAACGCTAACGATGTAGCGCCATGAATCACCATTGGGGATGCGGATAGCTTCGCGCAGGGATGAGGCGATCTCGTCAAACGACATGCCATCATCGTTGGTCATGAAGAACTTAATCTTGTTCATCAGGCCATCGCGTCGGCAGTCTGAGGCGTCATTGAGATTCACCTGCTCGACGTCCATCACTTCACCCTGGCTGTTGACGAACATGCCGATACCTTCTTCAGGCGTTCCGGCTGGCGGTTCGTTTAGCAGGATAGCGATGTGGTCGTATTGCTGGTTGGTAGCAATCCAGTCGTAATTCTTGCCGTTAGGCGCTTTGCCGTTGGCCTGAATCTTGTTGAGGTTGAGTCCGGTTGAGATGCAGATAGGATCGACTGATTGCCCATTCATCATGGCATCGAGGCGTTCGACAATCTGCTTGCCATGCTCAGAGCCTTCGGCGAATCGCTTATCAACTCGCGCATCAACCAGCACGCGCCCGTTAACCTTTCGGGCATTGAGCGAGTAGGCACCGATGTAGAAATCATTCAGAGCCTGAACGTTTCTCGCGCTGACATGCTTGCCGGCCACTTTTGGGTGACCGAATGGCATGGGTACTTCATTCAGGCTCAGATAGCCTTTGTCGTTCTCTTCTGTCGGGTACAGTCCGCCATTGAGCACGCAGTTGTCATATAGCGGACATACGTCCTTGACCACGTAGTGCTCTTTACCGTCGATTGTTTCGAGTGAGATATTGGAGGCGGAGTTGATGACCGACAGCACGTTAACGCGAGTGCGCTTCATGCTGAGTCCTCACTGGTGGATTTCAGGCAATAAAAAAGGCCGCCTGAGCGACCCTGTGATTAATATGATGGTTGTTTAATTCTGGTTGATAGCGAAGTCTTCTAGCTCTTTAGATTGAGCAAAATCATCGAAGATGGAATGCAACTCCTTGTAGCTTCCAGTGAATGGGCCAACCGATATAACCGTTGGGTCTTCACCTTTTTTAGAGCCACGAACCTCTGCCATGTGATCTAGCTGAGACATAAGCAACTCTTTCGGGGCCTCTGCCCATTTCACGTCATTAAACATGACAGCCTCATCTTTCTTTTTCTTCATTCAGATGCAGAGATTATACATTAAGCCGCTTCCGCTTTCGTCCACTGCTTCCGCTCTTTCGCCAACTTATCCGTCAGCCCCTCATTGAAAATGCTGCCGTCGTCGTTAAGCAGTGTTGGGATCTGGCCGCAGTAGCAATGGTATTTATTTCCATCGACCGCATACCAGGCGCGAACCTCTTGCACGGTCCTGACCTTCCCATGCCAGAAGGCGTGGGTTTGTCGTGTTGTAGGTTTGAGCGCTGAGAGGTGAAGCAAGCCAGTGTTAAGCCCCAGCCTGTCAGCAGACCACTCCGTTTCATTCCAGTTTGCTTCCCGCAGCGCTCCAACCTGCTCCGTTTGCGCGATGTTTTTTGCTTTCGACATCGACACATCGAGACGCTTGCTGATGATTGAAGCGGTTTCCCGAGGGTTTACGCCGCGCCCGATTGAATCAGCGATCACATTAGCCAAATCAACTCGAGCTGCATCGCTAATACCCTTCCAGTCGCTGTACGTAGATACGAAAGCTGAGGCGACCTGATTCTGGTATGCCGGAGTGCTTAAAAGCTGCTGTAGCGTCGTCTGGCTGGCGTAGATTGGTGACTGCACCGACAGGTTGGTGTAAGCGTTCAGTGTGCCGCGCTGGTATTCCTCGGCGACGTAATCAAACGCCCATAGGTTCTGGCTGCCACCATCGAGCAAGTGGTCATCCAGTATCGTCTGCACCACCTGCAACAAGTCGGCTAACTGTGCCGCCGTCATGTCGTAGATGTATGTTCCAGCATTAACCGTGTAGAGCGTGTCTGGTTGGTTACCGTTGCGAGCGAGGATATAACCATACATCGAATTACTGGCCCGTTCGCGCCCGGTTAACCGCATATCGAATAGCTGCTTCAGTGCGACCTTGATGTCGTAGTAGCGTTGCTCGATGTCGCGGTACATCCGGTTTACTGCGCGGTAGGATTGAGTCGGGTCAGCTTTGTTGCGCGGTATTATCGGGCTGCCGGGTTTCGGTTGGTTGTTCAATTGGCTCACCTGTCAGCGGGTCGATGTTCTTCGCCGATTCATCAGCGCCCTTTGGCTTCTCTGCTTCTGGCAATGGGTCATAGCCG
>JAVBKE010000220.1:0-19821 GCA_031554185.1 Caryophanales bacterium | reverse complement strand
TCCAAAATCAAAAATCATTGCTGTTTGAGTACGCATTAGAAAAAGGCTGGGATATCTATAACATCTACAGTGATGATGATTATGCAGGTTCTGATCGTAACCGCCCAGCATTTAATAATCTCATTACAGATGCTGAAAATGGCCGATTTGATATTGTATTATGTAAATCACAGTCAAGATTTACAAGGGAGCTTGAACTAGTTGAGAAATACATTCATGGATTATTTTCAAAATGGAATATTCGCTTTGTTAGTGTCGTGGATTATGCAGATACAGAGATCCGAGGAAATAAGAAGTCTCGACAAATAAATGGACTAATTAACGAATGGTATCTTGAGGATATGTCCGAAAATATAAAAAGTGTGCTGACGAACAAAAGGAAGAACGGGTTGCATATCGGCGCATTTGCATTATACGGCTATAAGAAAGATCCAAACCAAAAAGGACACTTAATCATAGACGAAGAGGCAGCAGAAGTAGTAAGAGAGGTTTTCACTTTGTTTGCAAAAGGCTATGGAAAAACAGCAATTGCAAGAATGTTTAACGATCGAGGGATACCAAACCCTACTGAATATAAACGATTGCAGGGATTTAGATATAAGTCACCTAAAACTAGAAACAGCACTTTATGGAGGTACTTTACTATCTCCAAGATGCTATGTGATGAAATATATATTGGCAATATGGTACAAGGGAAATATGCAAGCGTATCATACAAAACAAAAGAGACTAGGCCTCTGCCTAAGGAGAAGTGGATTAAAGTGGCTGGAACGCATGAGCCAATTATTGAAATGGAGCTTTGGAAGAGCGTACAGGATTCAATAAGACAAAAAGTAAAACCGTTCAGTAGTGGGAAAGTTGGTTTATTCGCAAAAAAAGCAATGTGCATGAATTGTGGTTACACAATGCGATCATCTAAAGTGAGAGATAAGCACTACTTACAATGTGGTACACGGCATACTGCTAAGGGTGCATGTATGGGTTCGTTTATCTCCGTTAAAAAATTAGAGGGGGTAGTACTACAAGAGCTTCAGGACATGATAAGAAATTACCTTGATAAAACAGCACTAGAGAAGCAAATCGTCTTTAATAACAAGCTTGACGAGCAAATTTCAAAAATACAAAAAAAGATATTTATACATGAAAAGAATATCTTTGAGTGTGCCAAAGCGGTAAAAAATCTATACGTTGACAAAGTGAAATGCATTATTACTGAGTCAGACTTTATAGAATTCTCAAGAGATTTTGCTGAGGAAAAGAAACGCTACGAAATGATGCTCATAAAAGATAATGAAGAAATTGCATCCCTACAAAATCAGGCTATAACCGTAGATAATCAGCAACAAATTATTGAGGAATATGTGAACATTCAGGAGTTAAGTAGAGAGATCGTGGAACGATTAATTGATCACATCTCAATTAGTAAGAAAGACCCTGAGACAAAGCGATTGTCCATTGATATACACTGGAAATTCTAAAGATTTTGCACTTATAAATGTTGTTTTTATGCAGTTGTACCAGAAGAGAAAGCACGTGCTACATATCAATGGATCATCAACATGTCAGACGACACCGACCTAAATGACAGCCTAGCCTTCCTGCGTGAACGCGAAATTATTCACTCGCAACGCTTTCGTGAAGCCGTCGAGATAATCAAAGAAGACCAAGACAGAAAAAAAGTCTTTTGAAAATTATATCTACATAAGTGTCATTAATTAAAGATAACGATCAAAACAGCCATCCATTTAAATTGAGTCAAATCCCATTCGCAAGAATCTCAGCTAGCGAATAGGGATTGGCTATTTTATGTTGTATGTCCATCCAAGTACGCCTTGTTTTAGCAGTGCTGATTTCTTATACTAGTATCAACGGATAAAGAAGGAAGTTGGAAATTGCATGAAGACAACTATTTGGGAAATCACTGATATAAACTCAAAAAAAGATCAGGACAAGTTACAAGAAGCGGCTAACTACCTTATTAAAGGAGAACTTGTGGCATTTCCAACAGAAACAGTCTACGGTTTGGGGGCGAGTGCACTAGAAGACGAGGCGGTGCGCAAAGTCTTTAAAGCCAAAGGACGCCCATCAGACAATCCCCTCATCGTCCATGTTGCTAGTCAGAGCGATCTATCAGAACTTGTTAGCGAAATCCCGGAAATAGCACAGCAACTAATGAATCAATTCTGGCCAGGACCGCTAACAATCGTGCTCAAAAGTACGCCAGGTAAATTTTCGAAATACGTCACTGCCGGACTAGACTCCATTGCCGTGCGAATGCCAGATCATCCCATCGCACTATCCATTATTAAAGCGGCAGGTATCCCAATTGCTGCTCCAAGTGCCAACCAATCAGGGCGTCCTAGCCCAACAACAGCTAAGCATGTATTGGAAGACCTAACAGGATTAATTGCAGGCATTGTCGATGGTGGTAGCACCAAAGTTGGGCTTGAATCTACAGTGGTAGACTGTACCGAAGCGGTACCCATTATCTTGCGACAGGGCGGGGTCACACAAACACAATTAGAAGCCTGCGTCGGCATAATCGAAATTGACCCCGGACTGAAACCAGCTAGTACACCGAAATCACCAGGGCAAAAATATCAACACTATGCGCCGAAAGTGCCTTTCATACTTGTAGCTGGATCACCAGCATTTTTACAAGTAGAGATCAACAAGATGAAAGCACAAGGCAAATGCGTAGGGGTATACGCATGGAAAGAACATGAAGCGATCTACAATGCAGACCTGATTATCGCAGAAGGCAGTCTAAGCGACCCTGCTACCATTGCAGAAACTATGTATGGTGTCCTTCGTAAATTTGATCAGACAAAAGTCGACATCATTTTAGGTGAAATCGTACCCGAATTTGGAATTGGTACAGCGATAATGGATCGACTGAGAAGGGCATCCGGTCATAATGTGATCACAGAGCATTCAAATTAGAAAAAAACCAAGCTGGTATCTTAAGAAAAGTAATAACTAGGTTGATTGCATCTAAAGCTCGATTTCATCGGGAAAACATCCTTTTAATATCTTATAATGTTAAATTAATTTGAAAAAAAAGGTATCTAAGTTCACAGATAGTTCATTGAATGTACTAGAAAAGTGTGAGATACTTTACTAAATGTTAATAAAAGCAGTAGGGGAATAAGGGGAATTTTAGCATGGGGAAAATTAAAATTGAAAAGACGAAGAAACCGGGGATCTTCAAGCGAATTAAATCAATTAATTGGTCGAATCCAGTCAATAAATGGCGTGCTGCGCTGTTTGGAACTGTCGGCCTTGTTGTTGTTCTAGCAATATCTGCAGGAGCAGTGGTGGCAACAAACAGTTCACAATTCTGTAAATCATGTCACGAAATGGCACCGGAGTACACAACTTATAAGAATTCAGCACATGCTGAAGCAGAATGTGTTGACTGCCATGTAGCACCAGGAAATGTCGCACAAGAAGTTGGACACAAAGTGAAATCATTGAAAGAAGTTTACTACCATATCATTGGTATTCCTAATCCAATTCATAGTACTGAAGAGGAAGCGGTTCTGAACGAAAACTGTCAAACTTGTCACTCAGAAAACCGTGATGTCACGCCAAGTGATAGCGGATTGAAAGTGGAACACCAAAAGCATATTGATGAAGGCGTACTTTGCATCAACTGTCACTCAGGTGTTGCGCATGGTAAAGTCGCTGAACGTGGACTAAACTATGAAGAAGATCTTAAATACTGGAGTAATGACGATCTAGAAACACCAGCAATGTTAGTTACAGATGATGAAAGAAGACCAAATATGGGTACTTGTATCGAGTGCCATACAAAAGTCAATGCAGGGGAAGAGCCTTACGAAGAAGTTGAATACGCATTGCCAATGATGGATGTACCAGACAATCATCGCGAACGTGCAACAATGGTTTATGAGTTCACAAATGAAGACACTGGTAAACCAATGACACAGAAAGATATGCTCGAAATCGTGTCAAACGAAGGCGAGAATGTCAAAATTTCAAATGATTGTTCTACATGCCACGAAACAATTACAACACCTGCAACGCATGCTGATGCAAACTGGGTGAATGGTCATGGTGACGATGCCATGCAAAATGTTGATGAGTGTGTCACTTGCCATAGTGAAGAAAACTGGGTACGGCGTCTTGAGCATGAAGATAGCTATAAGTCAGCAGTTGATGAAGCATCAGGCGCACAACCTGAATCAGTAGCAGAAAAAGCAAGAGCAAACGAGTACTGTAATGAATGCCACAAAGATAGACCTGCAAGTCATGATGAAGAACGTTGGTTGGTCATGCATGCAACAAATGCCACTGCGCCAGAGCAAAAACAAAACTGTTACGTATGTCATGACAAGAACGATCCTAGTAAAGGTGAAAAATCAACTGCACCGGCAGGAGACCTTACTTGTGAAACATGTCACACAACCGGATTCAGAAGTGAAGGATAAGCTTAGCTAAATTAAATGCACATAAATGATGTTCCCCCGTCTTAAAGGCGAGGGGAACATCTACTATGGAAAAACAAGCTACTAGGTTAAGGAGAGGGCAATGGATAAAGAGCCATTAAACACAAGGGGAAGATCTAGTAAATTATCGAACACTAAATGGCTGAAGATTTCTTTCTTTGGATTTATTATTGTGGTAGCGCTACTAGTCTTAGGACTTGTTACTAGTAAGGTAACAATGAGTAACGCGTTTTGTACTTCTTGCCATGAAATGAGCCCAGAGACACATACTTGGGAAGCATCTGCTCACGCATCTGTAGATTGTGTAGACTGCCATTACGAGCCCGGTTTTTCAGGGAAAATACAAGCACAAAGTGATTTCGCAGTACGGACCTTTAAGAAAGTGACAAATACAGCAGATGATCCAATAAAAATGCATGGAACCGTTCCCGATTCTGCATGTGAAAGTTGTCATGCAATGGAGAACAGAACTGTAACACCTTCTGGTGATGTCATCCCGGAACATGATAAACATGAAGAGAAGAATGTAGAATGTGTTGAATGTCACTCAGCAGTCGCACACGGAAATGTCGATGATCGCAAACTATCAGGTTCAGAGAGCTATGATGATTGGTCAAAAGCTTCTGGTGTGCAGGCTATGAAGACAACGTCCGGAACAGGAAGCATGGTATCGATGGATGACTGTACAAGTTGTCATGAGAGCCGAGACGTCTCGGTTGAATGTGCAACTTGTCATAGTAGCGGTATGAGGCCAGCTACGCATGATGACCCGAATTTTGCGACATCCTTACACGGTTCACTAGCAAAAGAAGATTTAGATTACTGTAATACCTGTCATAAATACATGTCAGAAACAGAAATTACCGTGTTAGGGAATACAAATTCTTCAGCCTCAAGTTATTTAAACGATGGTGAAGAACAAACGGTAGCTCCAAAAGAGTATATAAGGCAAAATGACTTCTGTAGAGACTGTCATAGTCAAAGACCACCAAGCCATGACGAAAATTTCTTTGGAAAACATGGCACAATGGCAAACGAAGATAAAGAAAAATGTTTGACCTGTCATGATGAAACACCGGGGCCTACCCCACAGATTTCGACTGTAAATTGCAGTACCTGTCATGATGAGCCGCATCAATATAAATGGCAAACACAACATCCAAGAACAGAACCATCTCCAACCAAATTGACTAAGGAGTGCTATTCTTGCCATGTGGAAAGCAAATGTAAGAGTTGTCATCTATCATCTTCGTAATTGATTATTTCACTGCCGCTTGGCAAGAAGTTTAGCACGTAGGAGGAAGAACATGACTGAAAAGAATGAAAATCCAGTAGAATCACAGAACTTGGTGGAGCCGGTAACTGAGGGAGTGAGTAGAACCGAAGCAGCTAATGCCAATGATATGTTTACAAAAAAACAAGCAGTGTTGATACTTTCTGGAACGCTAGTTGCCAGTTTAGTCATTGGATTGATTATTTGCACCCAGTTTATTTGGAAAAGTGTCGATGAACGAAATCTTGAAGCCACACTAGATGCTCAAATTGAGGCTGTTGACAAGAGCCCAAATGACGCACAGAGCAGAGTTGATTTGGGGTTTGCTTACCAGCAGAATGGTGAAGAGAAAAAGGCAATGGAGCAATACGATGTTGCTATTGATATAGATGATAATTTCTATCCAGCCTATCTAAATAAAGCGGTCCTCCTAGAAAAGCAGGAAAAGTATACTGACGCATTAAAGGTCGCTACAGAAGCTGAAGATATCTCACCGGAAAGCTATGAACCCAAATTAATTAAGGGACGCTGCATGTACGCGCTTGAGGACTATGATAAGGCCAAGGAAGCTCTTGCAGAAGCACAGGAACTGAGTCCAGGTAATGTAGAAATTATTTACCAAGCAGGACTAGTCGCGGAAGCACAAGGAGATAAGGAAGCGGCAGCGAAGATTTACGAAGAAGCACTATCATACGACCCTACTTATGAAGAAGCAAGTAAAGCGTTAGAGCGTGTCCAAAAATAATGGACTGCTCATCTAATCCTGAGTGCTCAGTCGTAGTAGCAATTATCGGAAGGGAAGTCTAAGTACATTGAAGAAAAAGCGAGTATATACGTATATGTCTCTGATCGTACTATCTGTTGTTATATTGTTTTCATTAATTACTTACTTTGGGTTTGGGACTAAAGTAGCGACAGGTAATGTTAAGGGAACTGGGGAAGATGTTCCTGAGTTTCAAGGAATGATTCAAGGCACTGGAGAGTATAAGCTGAAGGATCCGATGGATGTATTTGTTGATGGCGGGGAAGTGTATGTTTCGGACACTGGAAACGATCGCGTCGTTGTGTTTGACAAATCTGGTGATCCAAAGATGTCATTCGGCAGTTCAGGGACAGAACCAGGACAATTTAAATTTCCTTATGGCATTTCAGTGGATAGTGATGGCAATATTTATGTGGCAGACATGTATAACAATAATATTTCGATCTTTGATAAGACAGGAAAATTTATTAAATACTTTGAACCGGAAGATGGCTATCAATTTGATGGACCAAGTGGAATTCGGATTTTCGATGACAAGCTATACGTTCCGGAAGTAAATTCTGGTAACATCTCAGTGTATGGTTTAGATGGTAAAAGAGAACTATTCATAGAAAATAGTGATGAAGAAGGTCCGCATTTGGACAAGCCAAATGGGATAGCCATCGACGAAGATGGAAAGATCTATGTGGCAGACCCTGGGTTAGCTGTTGTTAAAGTATTTGATAAAAAAGGAAAATACTTAAAAGATATCACCGGGAAAAAAGCAGGGCAAGGGTCAGCTTTTACAAGCCCAAGAGGTGTAGTCGTAGATGACAATGGCAGAATTCTTGTATCAGATAAAATTGGACATGAAATATTTGGATTCAGCTATAAAAATAAACAAACAGTTTCATTTGGAGAAATGGGTGCAAATGCTGAGCAATTCCTTTTCCCATCAGGCATGTACTTGGATAACGATGGCATGATCTACATTGTTGACTCGACAAATGGAAGAATTCAAATGTTTAAGTAGTGGATTGATCATCTAAGGGGGGTGATGGCTCGGGAACGATTTGTAACGTTCTCGTCACAAAAGATTTCATCAAAAACTTTATTGTTTTTAAAAAGAAAGGGGGAAATAAAAATGAATAAAGTTAAATTAATGATTTCGTTAATGTTTGGACTACTATTAGTAGTCATTGCAAGCGGCACTGCTCTTGCAACTGATGTACCTCAAAAAGAGCCAAACGCAAACCATACGGGTCAAACAACTGACGTAAATGGTCTAAACAAAGCGCGTGATGGACAAGCCGTCCATGGTAGCTATCAAAACAATACAAACTCATGTGCAAGTTGTCACAAAACACATACTGGACAAGATTCAGAAGGATACCTATTGTTTGCTGACACATCTACAGATGCTTGTGAGGCTTGCCATGATGGTACAGTGGCACCCGCAATTGAGCACAGTACAAACGCAGGTGTGTTTGCAGGACAGGACAGCGCAACTGGCGCATCACAGCATAATGTTGATGCAGGCGTGAAAATAGCATCAGCACCAGGTGGTAATAATGCAGCTGTTGATGGTGATTTCTGGAAAGAAGAGCTTCAATGCAGTAGTTGTCACAATGTTCATGGATCAGATAGCGAGTTCTTGCTGAATACAGCTCAGGGTGATACGGTAAATAATACGATCAACTCGCAAATTTATGATTCAGCAGCGTTACCTGCATATACAGCTGGGCAAGAATATATCCTAGCTTGGACGCCGGTTACTACAACTAAAGCACCGTGGAGTACAGGGTATTATAATGATCTTCTATCAACTGGATATACTGATCCTTCTGGTGTGCTTGTTCCAAGTACTAAAGTTGATACAAACAAGAAAGTCCTTATGACTTATTGGTGGGATGGTAAGGATCAAAAATATGTCCTAGATTATCCACTTTGGGATATACAAGATCCAGCTACTACAACAGCAGAATTTAAAAAACCAACGAAAGCAAATCATGTTATAGACTACAAGCATGGTTTAGCTTATGGCACAGACATTGAGGCAGCATTACCAGTTGGTACGCAAGTCGTATTGAACCTTGGGATTTCTGTACAACCTTATCGTGCCGAAATGAATACAGGGACATCAACGCAAACAGTGACCTACAATAGATCCTATTTCGATTCGGCTTATAGTGAATACAATGCAGGTTCTGGGCGTCAGCTATCACTATTCTGTAGCCAATGTCATACCGATTACATGTCATATACACGTCTTTCACAGTTGAAAGGTCCAGATGGCATAAAAGATACTGCTGATGACGGGACATCAAGTCCAGGTACAACTGATACGGCTGAGGGAAGTGGTGAGTATGATAAGGCCCATCGTCATAGAACATATCAAGATGGGTACTCATGTACACGTTGTCACTTCGCACATGGTACGGACAGTAGCATCATGCGTGATGCTGCAGGGTACAAAGCATACGCAACACCAGGTACCCCGGCAGATGACTTAGTCTTGACAAACGTCGTGAACCCTGCTGATCCAGAGGGTGATAAATATACGCAACAGGAAGCATTGGCTTATATGCAAGATCCAAATGATTCATCAGCAACTAAGCGATATACAGGAATGACGGCTTGTTATTCTTGTCACGGTGCAGCCATTCAAAGTGATACAGAAACAAAAGAAAATGTTGCAGCACAGAACGGATTCAAAACTGGTGCAAAATTACCAAATGATGTTCCGTTCTAAGCAAGACTAAAAGAAATGAATTGGGAGGGGTATATTGATTACCCGTCCCTCTTCTTCAATGATAGACAAGCAAAATTAATTGAGGGGAAAAAAGGGGGAGAACGATAGAATGAAAAAATGTTTTATTGCAGCGATATTGATGTTCTATGTTTTCAGTACAATTCAGAAACCGCAGGCCCTTGCCGCAGATGTAGCAGGAATTAGTGGATGTTTGTGGGTTGATCTTGATAAGAATGGCGTAAAAGATTCGACTGATCACGTTCTTCCGTATGTTACAGTTAGTGTATTTAAAAGTGGTTCAGGTTTTAGCAATCCTTTGGCTTCCACAGAAACTAATGAGAATGGGTACTTTTATTTGTACGGATTTCCAGCCGGTGAGTATGTTTTAATGATCGACCACAGTACTTTAGCAGGCGATGCCTATCTGTCACCAAATAATGCAACTAGTGATGAGAATTTTGACAATGACTTTATGAATGTATCTGGAAATTGGGTTACTGAGCCAATTACGCTTGCAAATGGTGATTATCCAACCAATATTAATGGTGGCGTTATTATACCAGAGCCCGTTACACCAGATCCAGAACCAACACCGGAGCCGCCAACTCCTGAACCAACGCCAGAACCGACTCCAGAACCAGAAGTCGTTCCTGAGCCAGTGGCGATTACCGCTACTCCGCCTGCACCGTTAGTTCCTACTGAAGTAGTCCTAAATCCCGAGACCTCTGATCTAGGCATAATTGGGAAGGTTTCAAGCTTAGCTACTATTGGTTCATTAGGAATACTTCTTTTTACAAGAAAGATGATAACTAAAAAAAGTTAGTTCTTCAGAACTAGTGGATGAAAGATTTTGCATCATTAATAGGGGCAATTGCGAAGCTTGTTCATGCGGTGAAATCCATGGATAAGCTTTTTATTGTGTACAAATAAATTTTTGCAATGCCAAATTCTCCATCCGCAAACATATTTACTTAGGACAGCCCATAAACTGATGAAGAGGTGTTCAAGTTGGAGCAGTACCTAGCAGATTTAATAACGATCTCTATTATGGCATTCGCTCTTGGCATGGATGCTTTTTCAGTTGGCCTTGGCCTTGGGATGTTTAGGTTGAACCTACGCCAAGTTTTTAAGATTGGAATCACGGTGGGGGCTTTTCATGTGCTCATGCCGGCTATTGGCGTAGCGCTTGGTGAGTTATTGACCGATCGGTTTGGGCAGATTGCTACAGTTACTAGTGGGGTGCTTCTTATTGGTTTAGGGCTGCAAATGATGATTGTCAGCAGTCTGAACAAAAGAGAGACAAGCTCAATTCCGATCGGGTTTGGTCTAATCATCTTTGCGTTAAGCGTCAGTATTGATAGCTTTTCCGTGGGTCTGAGCTTTGGTATGATCGGAATGAAAATAGCCCCGATCCTACTGATATTTGGTATCTTTGCAACCCTTCTGACTTGGTCTGGCCTTTTATTAGGAAGAACAATACACGATGCACTTGGTATCTATAGTAAAATGATCGGTGGCGTTATTCTCATTGTACTTGGAGTAAAAGTCATCCTTTTCGTTCACTAATATTCTTATCTGAATGGTTCGTCAAAAATTAAAAACACCTATCAATTACCCTTCGATAGGTGCCCAGTTCATACACAATAAAAAAAATTATTTTCTCAAAGTAGATAATGCGCCGCCCCACGCAACGACTTGTTGAAGCATTTCATTAACATTCTTCTCATGCATTTCTGCCGGCTTAAATGTGGAGAAATTTTCAAAGTCAGTGAACAACGAAAGCGTAGGGTGCACACGCACATCAGCAATTAATAACTCACCGAGTATCCCGCGAAGATGTTCAGCAGCACGTGCACCACCAGTAGAGCCGTAGCTGACAATTCCAGCAGATTTGTTATTCCAAGCATCACGAGCAAGGTCAAGTGCATTTTTCAAAGCACCGGTAATGCTGTGATTGTATTCTTGTGCAATGAAAACAAATCCATCTAAGCTAGCGATTTTCTCATTCCATGCAGCAATTCCAGGTTCTGTTCCATCAGTAGTCCCAAGGAAAGGTAAATCAAACGCTGCGATATCGACAATCTCATAGCTAGCATCACCGCGTGCATCAGCAACTTGTTTTACCCATTCTCCGACTTGTGGGCTAACGCGCCCCTGTCTTGTACTCCCCAAAATAATGCCAATCTTCAAGTTTTCATTACCCATTTTAAATTCCTCCTCATAATCATTTCAAACAGTGTTGCTATCAAGAAGTGTACCGTTCATAAAAGCACTGTGCAGATTAGAATGAAGCGCGCTCATGCCCTGCTAGCAACGTCTAGTCCATTATAGTGCCAACCGCTCAATAAGTCGAAAATATTGATTGCGTATTGCGTGCGTATCATAAGCATACGAGTAAGATTTTACAGCTAAAAAACCCCCGCAGGTTTCCTGATAACAATCGTATCAAGAGACCACACAGGGATATACCGCTGTTTATATGAAAATTAAATTAAACTCTTCGCACCGTTACTGTGCAAATTCTTCATATCATCATCAATCACTTTAAAGAACTCAGCGTTGGTTTCGCTGTATTTGATTTTGCGAATTAATCGCTCTGCAAAGTCAGGCACATCGCCCATTGTTTTGCGGATCATCCACAGTTTATCAAGATGTTCTTGTGGAATCAAAAGCTCTTCCTTACGGGTGCCAGAACGACGAATGTTGATCGCAGGGAAGACACGCTTCTCTGCAAGTCCCCGGTCGAGATGCAGCTCAAGGTTACCAGTCCCTTTGAATTCTTCATAGATAATGTTATCCATCAGTGAACCCGTATCAACTAGCGCAGTCGCGAGGATTGTCAAGCTCCCGCCTTCTTCAATATTACGTGCAGCACCGAAGAAACGTTTTGGACGGTGGAAAGCAGCAGGGTCGATACCACCTGATAGTGTGCGTCCACTTGGTGGAATTACCAAGTTGTAGGCCCGAGCCAAACGCGTAATACTATCCATCAGGATAATGACATCACGCTTATGCTCAGCAAGACGCAAAGCACGCTCTAGCACAAGCTCAGTCACTTTTACATGATTTTCTGGCGTTTCATCAAAAGTGGAGCTAACGACATCCGCTTTTACAGAACGCTCGATATCCGTTACTTCTTCTGGGCGCTCATCAATTAGCAAAACGATTAGTTCTGCATCTGGATAGTTGGTGGTAATTGAATTGGCAATTTCCTTCATTAGCATTGTTTTACCAGCCTTTGGTGGGGCAACAATTAAACCACGTTGACCAAAACCGACTGGTGCGATCATATCCATTAGGCGTGTTGAAGTGTTCTTCTGTGATGTTTCCAAAACTATCTGACGATTTGGAAATAGAGCAGTGAGCCCAGGGAAATGAACACGTTCTTTTGCCTCTTCAGGGTTAATATCATTAACAGCATCTACATGAAGGAGCCCAAAATAGCGCTCATTTTCCTTCGGTGGTCGTACTTTACCAGAAACTTTGTCGCCGTTCCGCAAACTAAAGCGTCTAATTTGTGATGCTGAAATATAGATGTCCTCTTTAGAAGGGGAGTAGTTAATCGGACGCAAGAACCCGAAACCTTCATTTTGGATGACTTCAAGAATGCCCTCCATGAAAAGGAAGCCGTCTTTCTCAGCTCTTGCGCCTAGAATAGCAAAAGTTAATTCTTTTTTTGTATGCTTACTATAGTTTGTAATACCTAGTTCTTTTGCTAAGTCATAGAGTTGCTTTAATTTCATTTGACCTAACTCATTAATTGTAATATCCATCAATAACACTCTTCCTATTTATATAATTTTTTTCTACGATAAATGAATCATGAAGGGAAAAAAGGAGTAACGCCAGCGGAAATACCATATTTTATTAGTTGCTTTTCAATTGTACAGAATTATCGCGCTAAATTCAATTTTTTACTTCTTTTAATAAAACAGTAGTAGACTTGTACAATGGCGAAAGTGAATGAGTCCTAGAAATGAGAAAATGATTGCATTGAAATGGTACAGGAATGGTTTGAAGATAAAAGGGTTTGAGTTCGTGTAGTAGATCATTTTTAGTCGCACCACTAGGTAGCAATATTGAGCCCGCTAGTGGTGCATAGTCAATTATAAAGATCTGTGACTAATATAAGGATTCTTTGCGAGAGAATGTTGTGCCTCGATGAACCGAACGGTACCAGTTTTTGCTCGCATAACAAGCGAATTGGTCGTTGCGATGCTCGTTTTATACTGAACACCGTCAAGCAATTCGCCATCAGTGACACCAGTAGCTGCAAATATTGCATCGTCTCCCTTTACGAGATCATTCATCAATAGAATCTTATTGACATCGATGCCCATTTTTATACATCGCTCTAACTCGTGCTTATCTTGTGGTAGCAATTTCCCTTGGATTTCTCCGCCTAGACACTTCAATGCAACAGCAGCAAGCACACCTTCTGGGGCACCGCCTGAGCCAAATAAAATATCAACACCTGTAAAATCAAAATTCGTATTAATGGCGCCAGCCACATCGCCGTCATTAATCAGCTTGATACGTGCGCCTGTTTTGCGGATTTCCTCAATCATCGCTGAGTGCCTGTCCCGGTATAAAAGTGTTGCCACAACATCGCAGATATCTTTATTTTTAGCACGTGCTACAGCATACAAGTTGTCAGCAATAGAAGCTGAAATATCGATTTTTCCCACACATTCGGGTCCGACGGCAATTTTGTTCATGTACATATCTGGCGCGTGTAAAAGGTTACCTGCATCGGCAATTGCAACGACAGTAAGTGCATTCCAACCACCTGAAGCGACAATATTGGTTCCTTCAAGTGGGTCAACGGCAACATCAACTTGTGGTCCGAAACCGGTCCCGAGTGTTTCGCCAATATAAAGCATGGGTGCTTCGTCCATTTCTCCCTCGCCAATAACAACGGTTCCCTGCATAGGAATTGAATCAAAAACCTGTCTCATTGCAGTCGTTGCTGCATCATCTGCCTCTAGTTTCTTCCCAAGTCCCATCCATCTCGCAGATTGTAAGGCAGCAGCTTCAGTAACCCGAACAAGTTCCATGCTTAAACTTCTCTCCATTTTACAAATCCTCCCCATCAAAAACGTGTTGCCTTTCGAAAGTAAAGCAGTCAACTGGTTTTCGATTACGCTTAGTTGATTTTGCTATTGCAACCTATTGACTAGCAATAAGGAATGGCCAAGGTCTATAAAATTGTGGTAGTGTCCGCGAATGAGATAAGAATTAAAACAATAATCAGGATGAAATTTCTATAAATTGATGACTAGTATTGCTGATACGAATAAAATGATTGGGTGAGTGACATGCAACTGTTAATCTGCTGACCAAATATTAAATACTTTCAAATTCGTGAACTTCTTCTTCAGTCATCTTCTCACGCCATACATGAGCGCCAAGTCCGTTTAACTTATCAACAAAATTGCCATATCCACGATCAATAGGTTCAATACCAGTAATTTCAGTAATGCCGTCTGCAATCAAACCAGCAATTACAAGCGAGGCACCAGCTCGCAAATCCGTCGCTTTTACTTTTGCTCCTTGCAAGCGCGAAGGACCAGATACAATTGCTGAACTACCTTCAACTTTGATATTAGCGTTCATTCGGCGTAACTCATCAATATGCTTAAATCGTGCCCCATAAATTGTCTCAGTGACAACAGAAGAACCATTGGCTTTTGTCATCAAAGAAGTGAATGGCTGTTGCAAGTCAGTGGCAAAACCAGGATAGACCAATGTCTTCACATCAATGGGCTTCAAGTTATAGCTCTTTGGAATAAAAATTTGATCATCGCTTGCCTCGATCTCTACACCCATTTCACGTAGCTTAGCCGTAAGAGATTCTAAGTGCTGTGGTATCACGTTATCAATAATCACGCCTTCACCAGCGGCGGCCGCAGCGATAATGTATGTGCCTGCTTCAATTCGATCAGGAATAATTGTATGGCGGCAACCATGTAGCTTTTTAACACCATCAATTCGAATCACATCAGTACCTGCACCTTTAATGCTAGCACCCATATTCGTTAGTAGTGTAGCCACGTCAATAATTTCAGGCTCTTTTGCAGCATTCTCAATAATTGTACGCCCTTCTGCCTTCACAGCAGCAAGCATAATATTAATTGTCGCGCCAACACTAACGACATCTAAGTAAATCCGAGCACCAACCAATTTCTCGGCATGGAGGTAAATCGCTCCTTGTTCATTCGAAACGATGGCACCCATTGCTTCAAATCCTTTGATATGCTGATCAATAGGCCTTGGACCAAGATAGCAACCGCCAGGCAATCCAACAACCGCACGGTTGAACTTTCCAAGCATTGCACCCATCAGATAATAAGAAGCACGCAACTTCTTCACATAGCCGGTAGGTAATGACTTCGAGGTCAGATTTGTTGGGTCGACTGTCATTTCATTTTCAGTGAGTGTAACCGAACCACCTATCTCTTCAATCAACCCTTTCAAGATTTGCACATCAGATATATATGGGAGGCCTTCAATTGTAACAGGCGAATCTGCTAAGATCGTCGCAGGAATGAGAGCCACTGCGCTGTTCTTCGCTCCACTAATTTTCACTGTTCCTTTTAATGGCTTTCCACCTTCAATTTTAAGTTTTTCCACGGGTAGAATCCTTTCTAAATTGCGATTATTCGCATTGATATAAGAAGCTTTTAAACATTGTATCTATAAAAGAAATTATTTTTTTGTCAACACAGTATTCTAACATATATATGAAGTAATTTCTATAGCATGGGGTTAGTAAAATAGTACCATGAAAAGACTGGAATACCGCACCAGCTGGTTGGAGCAGGCTTCGCCAAATGACAGATGGTAGTAGGCGAAGCGCTACTCGGTAAATTCGAAATGACAATTACCCAATGAATGCAACACATCAAAAAAACCAACCCAAATGGATTGATTTTTCCAAGTTAAATAGAACAAAAATCATTACACCATCACTATTTCTTGCTTAAATCTTTCACAGCTTCCCAGTCTGCAAGGAAACGTTCAATGCCCTGTTCAGTCAGTGGGTGATGCGTCATTTGCTGAATAATTTTGTAAGGAATCGTTGCAATATCGGCACCAGCAAGCGCAGACTCAGAAACTTGTTGAACACTGCGAATACTAGCAGAAATAATTTGTGTGCTAATCTGATGCATCATGAAAATCTCTGAAATGGAAGCAATCAATCCAATTCCGCTCTCACCAATATCATCGAGACGTCCAACAAATGGGGAAACGTAAGTAGCGCCAGCACGTGCAGCAAGTAACGCTTGATTCGCAGTGAAAATAAGTGTGACATTCGTCTTAATCCCTTTTTCTGCAAAAGCATGGACAGCCTTTAAACCTTCAAATGTCATCGGCACTTTAATCGTCACATTCGGTGCAATTGCAGCAAGCTCTAGCCCCTCGGTAATCATTCCTTCTGCATCAAGTGCAATTACTTCAGCGCTCACCGGTCCAGCTACAATTTCCGTTATCGCGCGAACGCGCTCGTGAAAAGAAACATTCTCTCTCGCAACAAGTGTTGGATTTGTTGTTACACCTGCCAAAATACCGAGCGAATGAACCTCGCGGATTTCCTCTAAATTAGCCGTGTCGATAAAAATATGCATTGATCTTCCTCCTGAAAATTATATTTAATTGCCCATAACAGACAATCATAAACAGATGGGATGAAAGTTAATGTGCTTCATTGAACAGCTGCTGCAATTCCTCAAGATTCCAGTGGTAAAATTGATTACAGAAATGACAATGTGTTTCTGCTTTTTCGTCCTCATCAATAATTGCTTGTAATTCATCTTTTCCTAGCGCAACCAAGGCATTAGAGTGCCGTTCCTTAGAACATTCACATTTAAACTGAATCGGCATTTTTTCAAGCACCGTTACATTCTCTTCGCCAAATAATTGCATAAGAATTTCTTCTGGCGAAAGTCCTTGATCAATAAAATGCGAAATTGGTGGGAAGATAGACAGCACAGCCTCAAGTTCAGCAATGACCTTTTCCTCCGTATTAGGGAGGAGCTGAATAATAAAACCACCGGCCGCCTTTACGGTCTCATCAGGATTAACAAGAACGCCAAGTGCAACAGACGAAGGGGTCTGCTCTGAACTAGCGAAATAATAAGTGAAGTCCTCACCCAGCTCTCCAGAAATCAAAGGTACCTGACCAGAAAAATTCTCTCTTAAACCGAGATCCTTGACCACAGTTAAAGTCCCTTCCGTACCAACAGCACGATAAACATCTAACTTCCCTTTAGTAGCGCCTTCGAAATTCACCTGAGGATTATGCACATAACCACGAACATCGCCGCGGGCATTAGCATCAACAAGCACCAGTCCAAGTGGCCCGTTCCCCTCGATTTTAACAGTGATTCTCGAATTGCCCTTCTCCATTGCACCAATCATCGCTCCAGCAGTCATCGCACGTCCGAGTGCTGCAGTAGCAGTCTTCCAAGTTCCGTGTCGCCGCTGCGCTTCCGCAATCGTCTCGGTTGTTCGCACCGCATAAGCACGAACCTGACCATTGTAGGCAAGCGCCTTTACTAAATAATCTTCCATTCTCACCTATCTCCTATATCATCTAGCATCTTTAAAATTAGTTTCTCGCGATATCCAGCTATCTATTTCTCTAACAAAGTTGGTGCATTCAAATGATAAATCGCATGGAGCCCCTTCAATGTAAGGAGCGGATCAACAAGCTCAATGACACTCGTCTCAGCCGCAATTATCGTCGCAAGCCCGCCGGTAGCAATTACCCTAGGCTTCGTTGTGAACTGTGCAGCCATCCGGCCGACAATCCCCTCAACCAAACCAACATAACCAAAAAGAATTCCCGATTGCATTGACGTAATTGTATTCTTGCCAATTACACTATCTGGCATCGCCAGCTCAATATATGGCAACTTTGCAGCCTTCTTATACAGTGCCTCAGTAGCTACCGCAACGCCAGGCGAAATAGCGCCACCAATATATGTTTTCGACTCATCAATTGCACAAAAAGTCGTAGCCGTCCCAAAATCAATCAAAATTAGCGGCGCGCCATACGCCTTGATCCCGGCAACCGCATTCACAATTCGATCAGCACCAAGCTCCTTCGGTGAATCAACTGCGATCACAAGTCCCGTCTCCAAATTCTGTCCAACCACCAATGGCTTCTTGCAGAAATAACGGACACACAAACTCTCTAAAGTCGGCATGATTGGTGGCACAACAGATGAAATAATAATCGCCTCAAACGAATCAAACCGTAGCCCAGCATGTTCTAGCAAAACCCTGATCGTCATCCCGTACTCATCCGCAGTCTTATTGCGATCCGTCTGCATGCGCCAATGCTGCACCAAATCGTCGCCATCATATACACCCATAACTATATTCGTATTCCCAACATCAAACGTGAACAACATGTTCATTCCTACCTTATGCTCATTTTGACCCTAATCATAACACGATTCACAGCAATTTTCATTGAATAAATATTCCCGATAAAAAAATGGGAGAAGTTATTTGCTAAGCCTAGCAATCAACCACATACCTATCAAGTGCTACTCTAATCAAAAAAACCATAAACCTTCTGAACAGTACGGTACGTCCGCATTGTTGCCCCTTCTAACCTCTTTTTCTTACTAAGAAAAAGAGAAATCTCTGACTGTGAAACACCACCAAGAAGGTGCAAGTAGAAATGTCTATTCTGTACGGCAAAATCCTGATCTGTGAATCCCTCGCTTAGTAATTCTTCTATTAAAGAAGGCCTAACAAGTTCACAAAAGACAATATGTGATTTAGTAGGGTCGAAACCCTCGGGAAGCTCTTCCAAAACAGATTTCAACTCCTGCTCTGTTCGCAAAATTGTTGGAATCTTAAAGCCAAAAGTAGCTATAAGGGCTGCTTCAATTGTCTCGACTAGATCTGAAACTTGGCCCTCGGCAGAAAATACGACGTTACCACTATTAATATATGTTCTAACTTCAGTCAATCCAAGCGCCACTAAACAAGCTTTTAAATCAACCATAGGAACCTTGTGGCCGGCGCCAACATTGATCCCGCGAAGGAAAGCTACGTACTTCATCTCATCACCTATTTTGTTTTTCTACTATTATATAGGATTTCATCACTGGCAGGGGGAAATAGTTAAACAAGCCATCACTAAAATAATATTTTTTACGATTAAATTTATAAAAACCAACCTTAAAACCAACTTTTAAAAAATTTTCTAAGAAATTTACGATTTAATAGTGTTAACACTTGAAATATCCCGACAGAGCGTGTATAATTCTGAAAGTTGAGGGTTTTTGTCTATACAAACGATGAAACCAACTTAACAGGTATAACCGTGAAAGATTGTGCAATGATGTGGAAGGTTGTTGACACACCCGGCCGCTTTGCCATGGCGGGTAGGTCAGGTTTTTCCGCGGAGCAAGTCTATAGGTATATAGGCGAAAAGGAGGGAAAGTAATGGCAAAGAAGAAAATTCGTATTCGTTTGAAAGCGTATGACCACAGAATTCTAGACCTTTCTGCTGAGAAGATTGTTGAAACAGCAAAAAGATCAGGTGCAGAAGTATCGGGAC
>JAVBKE010000192.1:0-3749 GCA_031554185.1 Caryophanales bacterium | reverse complement strand
GACCTGCCGGGCGCCCGCTGCGGGGATGTGAATCAGTACGCCGCGCAATATAAAAACGCCGTATACGCGCTGGCAAAAGGCGACTTACTCGGCGAGATCGTAAGCCTTGCGCGCGTCGACCCCACATCGCAACCGAAAGGCACAACGAGCGAAGAATACGAAAGCGCTACCCGCCGCGCCCTACTGGTCGAGTCAACTATGGCCGTGCGCGGGATCCTCGGCATGCGCCGCGCAACGGTGGATGTCATATGAGCCAGTTAACGCAGCTAACAGACTTTTTAAACGGGGCGCTACCCACGAGAGTGCGCGGTTTTGATAGTTGGATGGATAACCAGAAATTAACCGTTTCCAACAAAGCACTGGGCAACGGCCAGTTGCGGATCGGTCTGACGAGCTATGACGGCGTGTTGGAGTTCGACAAATTCCCATACCGCCAGCTCGACCCGGCGATTTTATACGCCCTGATCCTGGTATGGATTGCCGAGTATGCCAACACCCTGCGCGATGAATTGCAGTTAGCGGATCCCGATATTGAGGTCGAGCTATACGACGAAGAAAGCGCCCTGATATTCATCACGGTGCCATTAGTCGACGAGATAGCGATCGCCCCTGATACCGCCGGGGCTATCCCATCCGAGGGGCAGAAATGGTCGGTAGTGACACCACTTTATGACGTGGCGGAAAGTGCCGAAATTTACGGCGCTGACAGCACCGGCGCAGGAGTCGGGCAGTGATTGTTAACGGCGAACTCAACCCCACCCAGTTGCGTGATTTACGCAAGACACTGGCGGGGCTGGAAATGCCGAAGAAAAAGCGCCAGCGGCTGTTATGGCGCATTGCGAAGTTGGGGATCATTCCGGCATCAAAACGCAACGCCCGCAACCAGACGGGGCCGGACGGGCAACCGTGGGAGCGGCGCAAACGCGGCGGCAAAAAAATGCTGCGGGGGCTCCCTAAGCTGCTGCACGTTAAAGAGTTACCGGAACAGGAGGCCGTGCGCATTTATTTGCAGGGCGGGAACTATCGCAGCGGAGCTAAAAAGATCCCCGCCGGATATGTGGGCGCGGTCCACGACGCTGGCGCCCAAATCAAAGTCAGCGCGGCGAGTTATAAAACGCAACCCTCGCAGACGGGGCAAAAAGCAACCCGCCGCCAGGCCAAAAAACTGCGTGATTTAGGTTACAAAGTTCGATTCGAGGGGCGCTGGGTGAAACCCGCAGTCAGTTACATCACGGCGGAAATATCACGCGCTCAGGCGGGATTGATAATTAAAAAATTATCACAGGCACAGAGTAAAAAATCATGGGTTATCAATCTGCCCTCGCGTGTTTTTCTCGGTGTCAGTGATGAGGAATTTAACAAAATTTTAGCGCGTCAACTCCAGGGCATTGGCTTTGGCTGGGACGTAAACGCACAGGATATCAGAGGGGCAAACTCATGACGTGGCCGTCCGTAGGAATCGACCAGCTCAACCAGTACCAGGGCACAACAACCGAAACCGAGCGTGTGGTGTTGTTTCTCGGTACCGCCGCCAGCGGCGCGGGCACATTGAGCCCGGTAAATGACAATACCGATCTCGACACTCTACTGGGTGATGCCGACAGCGTGCTGAAAAGCAACGTTACCGCCGCTCGCCGCAATGCCGGGGTTAATTTTTTCGCCTGGGTGTATGTGCTGGCAGCTGATTTTACGACTACCGACTGGGTGGCAGCGGTGAAAGGCGCGCAGGCAACGGCAAAAGTGGAAGGGTTTGTACTTTGCGACGATATCGTCGCAGCGGTAGCGGTTCCACCTGCAACGCAGTCTGAATCCGTAAATTCGGGCGCGGACGCGCCAGAACCGCAGGTAAAAGTAAAAACCAAAAAAGAGGCGCCGCTGGAGCCGCTCGCAGAAATCGAGGCCAATCCACGCACCGTGACGGTCAACCCCGCAGCGCTCGAAACTATCAGTGCCGCGATCGCCCTGCGTGCCGATTTGATAACGCAGCACAGTCGCTGGGTGTGGTCCATTTTATCCATTGCCGCACCTGCGGAGGATATCACATGGGCGCAATACTGCCTTGATCTCACCGCATTACAAAACGGCATCGCGGGGCCATCGGTGCAACTTGTCCCACGGCTCTGGGGTAATGAACCGGGCGTACTGGCCGGGCGCCTTTGCAATCGCGCCGTAACCATTGCCGACAGTCCGGCGCGCGTAAAAACGGGGGCGCTTATTGATATCGGCAGTGACGTGCCGCCGGTCGATGGCGCAGGAAAACCGATCCAGCTTGCTGATCTGCAAGCCCTGAACGCCGCCCGCTGTTCCGTGCCGATGTGGTACGAGGACTACGCAGGCATGTACTGGTCCGACGGCCTGACCCTCGAAGTCGAGGGCGGCGACTATTCCGTGATCGAGTACCTGCGCACCGTGGACAAAGCCGCGCGCAAAGTGCGCCTGCTGGCAATTCCCAAAATTGCCGATCGCTCGCTCAACTCAACCCCCGGTAGTATCGCCGCCGCAAAAACCTATTTCGGGCGCCCGCTGCGCGATATGTCCAAAAGTGTGCAGATCAATAACGTGACGTTTCCGGGTGAAGTAAAGCCACCCCGCGACGGGGATGTTGTGATCCAGTGGAAAAACAACAAAAGCGTGGCGGTGTATCTGACCGTGCGGCCATACGAGTGCCCGAAAGAAATCACGGTCGGGATCCTGCTGGATAGTCAAACGGAGCAAGCGCAATGAGCAAGAAAATCGCGGGCATGAATTTTGATTTTGATATGCAGGGCGCGTCAATTCATGCCGAAACCATATCGTTAAGCATTACCGACAATACGCAGGTATCCAAAACGCGCGGCATTCCAGACGGCTACACCGACGGGGATGTTGAGGCCGAGGGCGAGCTTGAGCTCGACGCGCAAAACCTGATCCGGGTGCAGGATAAGGCCCGCAGCGCAGGAAGCTGGCGCGGCATTGAGGAGCAGGATTTTTTATTTTATGCCAACACCGGCGGCACCGAGATGAAGGTCGAAGTATTCGGCTGCAAGCTCATGCTTGCCGATATTCTCAATATTGACACGACCAGCGCGGACAAAAGCAAATTCAAAATTAAGTACATCGTGACGTCGCCGGATTTTGTCCACATCAACGGGATCTCGTATCTATCCCCGGAAGATACTCGCGATTTAATCGGGTGAATTATGCCGCAAAATCATTTTAGAAATTTGCTTACCCTGGCATTTATCGGCGCCCTGATTGGTCTTGCCAGACTCATGGACTCAGACGACCCATTGAGCGGGCGCCTGATTTTTGCCCGCACGATACTGGGGTCGGCCATGGCACTTGTTGCAGGTGTGGCGCTGATCCGTATCCCTGATATTCATCCCATTGCCGTGACTGGCCTCGCGTCAGCGCTGGCGATCGCCGGTCCACAGTACATTGAAAAATGGCTGCGTCGCCGTGAAAAAAATAAAAAGGCTTTCAAATGACGCTCGTTGAAAAGCAACAGAAATTTACCGTCATGATCGGCCAGTTGATTGCCTGGGCGAGCACCAACGGTTACGCCCTGACATTTGGCGAGGCATACCGCACTACTGAACAGGCGAAATTAAACGCTAAAAATGGGGCCGGTATTTCAAACAGTCTGCACACCCAGCGCCTCGCGTTTGATTTTAATTTGTTTTTAAACGGCGTTTACATGACTAAAACCGAGGACTACACCCCGTTGGGAGAGTACTGGGAATCGCTCGGGGGATCGTGGGGTGGTCGAT
>JAVBKE010000009.1:0-17827 GCA_031554185.1 Caryophanales bacterium | reverse complement strand
CCAGTACACAAAATTCGTGAATTAGGGTATAGTAATAGAATAATAAAAAAAGCGTTGAACAAGGATGAGTATGTATTTGCTCTGTTTGAAAGAGAAAACCACCTCAGGCTGAAAGTGGTTAGACAGTAGTGCTACAGAAATGCCCCTTGGAGTCTTCAGTTAAAAACCAGCTACTGGTGAGTAAATGAAGCGTCACTTCACGTTACGAAGACCTAAGTTGGGAAGTAAGAAGCTTTATTTTCTAATCAGAGTGGAACCGCGTAGAAACGCCTCTGTCATTTTTGACAGGGGCTTTATTTTTTAATTGAAGTATTTTGCTAAACCTTTAAGCGTATACAGCAATAATAAAAAAACCCACAAAGGAGCGAGTCCAATGAAAATTTTTAATACACTAACGAGGCAAAAAGAAGAGTTTGTGCCACTTGAGGCTGGTAAGGTGAAAATGTATGTTTGTGGTCCAACTGTCTACAACTATATCCACATCGGGAATTCTCGCCCTGCAATGGCGTTTGACACAGTGCGAAATTATTTAGAGTACAAAGGGTACGAAGTGGATTATGTTAGTAATTTCACTGATGTCGATGATAAGTTGATTCGGGCGGCGGAAGAGCTTAAATCCGATGTTCCGACGATTGCTGATAAATTTATTGAGGCATTCTATGAGGACACAGCAGCACTTGGCTGCAAACGTGCCACACATCATCCGCGCGTAATGGACAATATGGATATTATTATTGATTTCATTGCTGAGTTGGTTGATAAGGGTATGGCGTATGAGTCAGAGGGGGATGTGTACTACCGTACGCGTCGTTTTGAAACCTACGGCAAGCTATCACAACAATCGATCGATGATCTGAGGGTTGGTGCGCGCATCGATGCCAGTGAGAAGAAGGAAGATCCACTTGATTTTGCATTATGGAAAGCAGCGAAACCAGGTGAAATCAAATGGGAGAGCCCTTGGGGAGAAGGTCGTCCAGGTTGGCACATTGAATGTTCAGCGATGGTACGTAAATACCTTGGCGATACAATCGACATTCATGCAGGCGGGCAGGATCTAGCATTCCCACATCATGAGAACGAAATCGCTCAGTCAGAAGCGCTCACTGGGAAAACATTTGCTAACTACTGGATGCACAATGGTTTTTTAAATATTGATAATGAAAAAATGTCGAAGTCACTTGGTAATTTTATCAGAGTACATGATTTGATTAAGGTGATCGATCCCCTTGTTTTCCGTTTCTTCATGTTGTCGGTACATTATCGCAATCCGATTAACTATAGTGAGGATCTGCTTGAAAGCGCCAAAGTGTCCCTTGATCGAATTAAAACAGCCTATGAAAATTTGAAACATCGTGAGCAGGCAAGTGCGAATTTAACGACAAATGATGACGAGTGGTTGGGGAAGTTGACTGATTTACGTCAGCAGTTTGAAGCGGCAATGGATGATGATTTCAATACAGCGAATGCCATCTCGGTTTTATTCGAGCTAGCACGACAGGCGAATTATTATTTGCTTGAGAAAAACACATCCACGCATGTAATTACAGCATTCTTAAATGAATTTGATGTGATCTCTGGTGTGCTTGGCATCCGGTTAGAAACAACCGAAACACTAGATGAGTTTGTAGAAAAATTAATTGCTAAACGTATTAAAGCACGAAAGAATCGCGACTTTAAAACATCGGATGAGATTCGTGATCAATTGAAAGAGATGAATATTGTGCTCGAAGATACAGCACAAGGCACACGTTGGAAAAGGGGTTAGTGGATGAACAAGGCAGTGAATGCACGCGGAGTGAACAGCTTGGCACTTGCTTATATGGGAGATGGCGTATATGAGGTATATGTGCGCCATCACCTCCTGGCAAGCGGTCGTGCTAACCCGCACAAGCTACACCGTGAAGCGACGAAGTATGTATCAGCGAAAGCACAATGTGCTGTGGCATTACATTTAATGGATAAAGGCTTGCTCAGCGATGAGGAAATTACATTACTCAAACGGGGCAGAAATGCCAAATCAGGTACTGTACCAAAGAATACTAGCGTGGCAACATACAAATATGCTACAGGGTTTGAAGCGTTGATAGGCTACTTGTATTTTGATGAGCAGACTGAACGTTTAGATGAAATTTTGTCGCTGTCAGTAGCGTTTTGCGCGGGAGGTGAAACCGGTTGGAAGATTTAATTATGGGCAGAAATCCGATTATGGAAACATTGCGGTCAGAGCGAGATATTCATAAGATTTGGATTCAAGAAGGCATTCAAAAAGGGCAAATCCAACCACTATTACAGTTAGCCAACACCCGTAAAATTGTTGTGCAGACCGTTGCTAAGCAGAAGCTTGATCAGATGGTTACTGGTAATCATCAAGGTGTGGTTGCTCAGGTGGCGGCCTATCAGTATGCCGAAGTCAGTGATATTCTAGCACTTGCAAAAGAGAGAAATGAGCTACCATGCTTACTCATTCTAGATGAACTTGAAGATCCGCATAATTTAGGATCAATTCTACGGACGGCAGATGCGATTGGAATTCATGGCATTATTATTCCTAAGCGCCGTTCCGTTGGATTAACAGCAACCGTTGCGAAGGCTTCGACTGGTGCCATTGAGCATGTGCCTGTTGCTAGAGTAACCAATCTCTCACAAACAATTGAACAGCTGAAAAAAGAAGGCCTATGGATTGTTGGGACAGACGCTAATAATAGTCAAGATTATCGTACAATTGATGGCCAGATGCCCTTAGCGATTGTCATTGGTAGTGAGGGAAAAGGGATTAGCCGTGTCGTGAAAGAGAAATGCGATTTTCTCATTCAGTTGCCAATGGTCGGTCATGTGACTTCGCTGAACGCTTCGGTAGCAGCTAGTTTACTGATGTATGAGGTCTACCGCAAAAGAAATCCATTTGGTTCGAAGGGGAATGTCGGCAAATAATTTTACGACTTGTCTAGAATCGATTACACTAGAAATATGACAGTTCCGCATGAAAGATCGATATATTGGTTTTTATGTTATTTTGTTAATTTGGACAAAATTTCTACAACAACAACTAACGACAGCAAAGGAGGAGAATAAGATGTTTTCAGAATCACAGAGAATGGAATATTCGACTCTTGCTGATGAAAAAGTCGTTTCACTATTTCAAGCTGGTGACGCCGATGCATTAGATTATTTGATTCAAAAGTATAAGAACTTTGTCCGGGCGAAGTCCAAGCCCTACTTTATTGTGGGTGCGGCAAAGGAGGACCTTTATCAGGAAGGGATGATAGGATTATTTAAGGCAATCCGTGATTACCATAATGATAAGGATTGTTCGTTTATTACTTTCGCGGAAATTTGTATTGTTAGGCATGTGATTACTGCGGTGAAATCGGCAACGAGGAAGAAACATCGTCCATTGAATTCGTATATTTCTTTGGACAAGCCGATTGTCGATGATGAATATGCTGACCGGACGATGCTTGATGTGATGGATTTACTGAGGGACGTGAGTCCGGAGGAGATTCTCGTTAGCCGAGAAACGGCAAAGGCAGTTGAGGAAAGAACGCTTTCATTATTGAGCGAGCTTGAAAAGCAAGTGCTAGTGCTCTATGTCGAAGGACGTAGTTATCAAGAAATTTCCGAAATGATTCATAAGCCAACAAAAACCATTGATAATGCACTGCAGCGGATCAAAAAGAAGGCTTTGGCAGAAACGCATGGTCGCAAATGACAAGTGGTGGCTACAGCTCTTGACCGGAAATCTGCAGAGAATTGACATTAGTAGCTAAAGTGTGGTAGAATTCGTCAATAAGTGTATTGTACGTGTTAATGGTTTTAAATTCGTGCACTAATAGAATGTTATTACTAAGATAATAGCCAATGCTCATCAGAAAACTGGCGTTGAGAAGGTTTTGACCTCTAATTCACATTCGCGATACACATCACAATATTCGAAATTCGTATTTGCGGGGGATTATAGAATGAAAAGTGTAGTTGGATTTTTCCGCGGCGTTGGCCGTGAAATGAGAAAAACAAGTTGGCCGAAGAGAAAAGAATTGACTAAGATGACATTGACAGTCTTCATTACTGTTATTCTGATGATGATTTTCTTTGCGATTACAGATTTAAGCTTCTCAGCTTTGATTCGTTTCATCGTCGAGTAGGCCTTTCATATCGGTGGAAATAGTTGTTTTTCCGCGGCAGTATGCTATAATAAACTAAGTTGTTTGAAACCCTTTTTAAGGGTTTTTTAATTTGTCTAAAATGATCTTAATTGTCGTGAACATTTTTCTGCGATATTGGTACATAAACAAATACTTTATAAACCTAAGGAGAAATCGATATGGAAAAGCAGTGGTACGTTATTCACACTTATTCTGGGTATGAAAATCGTGTGAAACAGAATCTTGAGAAGCGTGTAGAGACTATGGGAATGGCAGATTTTATTTTCCGGATCATTGTCGCTGAAGAGGATGCAGAAACGGTTACAAAATCTGGTGTGAAGAAGCAAATTAAGAAAAAAGTGTTCCCAGGCTATGTGCTCGTGGAAATGATTATGACAGATGAATCTTGGTATGTTGTGCGGAATACGCCAAACGTAACTGGTTTTGTTGGTTCGTCTGGTTCAGGGTCAAAGCCGAACGCGTTATTAGCAGAGGAAGCAACCTTCATCCTACGCGAAATGGGATTTGAAGATCGCAAAATGGCGTATGACTTTGCCGTTGGCGATATTGTCAAGATCATTGAAGGTGCATTTGAGAACTTTACTGCGAAGGTAGAGGCGGTTGATATGCAGAAGACAAAATTAACTGTATTTGTAGATATGTTTGGGCGCGATGTACCGGCAGATTTAGATTTTTCAGCAGTTGAAAAGTTGTAAATTTTGGTTTGAAACGATAGCGTAATGAACAGCGTAGTTTTCCTTCTTATCTAGAAGCGATGGCTACGCTGCTTACATTATGAGCGCGAAATGAGCTGAGGAACGGAGAATGTGAAACTTGTAATGTGCAAATCATAAGTGGAGGCGCATCACTTTATGTTGTTTTTTGCTAATGATGGATATCGGTTCAATTGGAGGCATTGAATTTTCGGGTCTCTGTATATCTTTTAATACTTTTGCTGGAATATAAATATTGCTACAATGTCTAAGCTTTTAAAGGTGCACTCACATTGCTATCACATTTTAGTCTACCAGATAGATAGGCCGGGCGAGTTATTTCTAAAATGAGATTTAGTTTTGCTGTTTTTTAATTTATGATATCAATGAAAAAAGCTAGAACTGAAGTGAGTGTCGCTTCAATTCTAGTCTCCTCTATTTATTTGTAGTACTGTGACAGCAAGTACTAGCCCCCTGAGAAAACGTCTTGAAGCTAGGGTTGCTACAAGACCGCTGGAGCTGCTTAGTAGCAGTAACCACCAGATTCTATTTGAAGAATCGTCACCAGTATCAGGCATGTGGTTTGTAGTGGTAACAGGAGATCTATTACCGTAGCTAGCGGGTGTAACGTCGTTTGAATTCATTGTGTTTGGTGAATTAGGCGCTATAGGAACCACTGGATCGGTGGGGTCAAGTGTTGATGGCGTAGGATTCGCCGCATCAAAAACCTTTAAACTAACAGCACTGTCTTTATATACAGGCTCTACTTGAACTGTTTCTGGAAGTCCAGTAATTTCAATCGTAGCAAATTGTGCGTCATTCACAAGTGACGCATAAGAGAGAATCTCTGCGCCGTCTGCAGGTACATAACCATTTTCAAAGTTTAATTGCAGTGTGCCGCCAAAAGCTGCGTCTCCTTCGATATTAACGATATCATCTGCGCTATCGATATTTAGTATTAGTGTGCTACTTTCAGTTTGGGTAAAATCATCTCCGAATTCAAGTGAACCTGAAACCTGCTCGGTAATCACAGCACCGTTATTGGTGATATCTCCAGCGCCGAAAGCCTCGTTAGAATCAGCCTCCACGACCCCTCCGGTGATCTCTGTGCCGCCAGTATAACTGTTGTTGCCAGCAAGGTTTAGTGTTCCAGTGCCAGACTTCGTTAACTTTCCAGGTCCAGATATATCATTTTTCCAGCTGTCATAGGCATTGAATCCACCCTTAGATGCGTCCATTGTTACGGCCATATCCACCGGAAACGCACCGAAGCCATTTGCAGCAGTGAAAAGATCAAGTCGCCCCCAGCCTTCCGCATCGTCAAGCATTGGATAACCTGAAGGAAGTCCCGTTGTATATAGAACCCAACGCCTTTGGCTCGCATCTAAATAGGGCAAGCGTGTTTCAAGTAAGACTTCTGCACCTTTAGGGACAACCATTGGTTTTGTTGTATCGCCAATTGGTTCGAATCCATACGTTAATCGTTCGGAATTCTTCGCTTTATTCGCCTCGTAATTGCTATACTTGTCTGTTGACGTGGCACTTCCAGGTGCCAATAGAACAGAATGCGCTTCGTCGAAAGCAGACTGTTTTAGTGCCTGGTTTGCTGGATCATTTAAAACTGAAGCGGCAATGGCGGTCGCCATCATTCGTCCGCCCATGACGGCAAATGGTGAATGCATACCAGCAACCACACGATTATAGCCAAGCTCACTCGCCCTTGTAAGCAGTTCTTGGTACCTTTCAGGTACAGCGTAAGCTAGTCCGAATGCAGAAAGGTATGCAGCGTTAGTATGTCCGCTTGGCACATCGCCATCTGTTTCCGGTGCTAAACTCTTAGCAGGAACAAGAGTTGGCAGAATGATATCCATTGGTTCCGCGATATCTGATACACCGCCCTCGCTTGTGGTAGTCAGCCATCTCCATGGGCGTGGGTACTGATAGTAATTTTTTGCGGGTGTTGTAGATGCACCGTCGCCACGCATTGTGTCAACAAGGGCAACCATACTACCAAGCTGTGAATCAGTTCTACCCCATGTTCCTGTGTCATCATATTTTACAGAAATTGCATCTGCAGGCACTGTATCGGGAATTGTTGTTGTTGATTGTGCCATTGTCCGGAACGCATCCGTATAGGGACCAAGTCCCTCCGTGACACTATAATTCTGATTTCTGCGATCATCCAAATAGGCCTTAGTTGCTTGTTCTTCAGTTCGTCCGCTAGTAATTGCAATTACTTTTTGTCTGTTTTCTTGCAATAGATTATTATTGACCGGAATCCCGTTGTTCCAAGTAGTTCCGGGTATCCAGTAGTTTTCAAATTCCGATAATAAACCAATGGAAGGGTTGGTAGTAGGCGTCATATTGCTGGTGTTATTATTTTGATATGTATCAACATAGTAGCCATAAGCTGCAGGATGGGGCACGATTGCACTTTCATCAGTAGCGGCCGAAGCAAGGCTTGGTACGACGGAGAATAGGAACATTGGTACTAATGAAACAGTCAAAGCTTTAGGAATAAATTTCATCTTTTCTTCTTCCTCTCTAGGTGTTTCGTGATTAGAAACAATTACTTTGTTTTTTAGTTGAACAAATTTAAAGCTAATTTATGAAAATGCAATAGTCTAGCTCCGTATGTAACTTCCTCCTTTTTTAGTGAAATCAACGCAAAGGTTTTTGCTAGCTTGTCATGCGCCTATTGTAAAATGGTATTGTAAAGCAGGTTTTGTTTTTTTGTACGATTTGTTTGGAAGTTTTATCATGTTTTTGTAAAAAAGAATTGGCGTTTTGGATTTCCGTAAAAGTCAAACCACTAACTGCCACTTGATATTCACGCGCAAAAATGGTATTATCTCAAAGGTTGCGTTATTTTTTTGCAGCCAAATACCAATAGCTACAGCTTAGGTATTCGCCATATGTGGGAGGATAAATATCATATCCAGTTAACCACAACACAAGTTATAGGAGGTGTGTTCTCGTGGCAAAGAAAGTTATTAAAATGGTTAAGTTGCAGATCGCAGCAGGGAAAGCAAATCCAGCACCACCAGTTGGTCCAGCACTAGGACAAGCAGGGGTTAATATCATGGGATTCTGTAAAGAATTTAATGAGCGCACGCAGCAACAAGCGGGCCTAATCATTCCTGTTGAGATTACAGTTTTTGAAGATCGTTCATTTACTTTCATTACAAAAACTCCACCAGCAGCAGTGCTTTTGAAGAAAGCTGCTAATATCGAGTCAGGTTCAAGCAAACCAAACAGTTACAAAGTTGCAACTGTTAAGCGTGATAAAGTACGTGAAATTGCCGAAACAAAAATGCCTGATTTAAACGCAGCAAATGTGGAATCGGCTATGCGTATGGTTGAAGGTACAGCACGTAGCATGGGAATTACAATCGAAGACTAAGATTGTGAACGCTTGATGCTGAAGAAAGTTCAGCACCTGATTAAAGTGGGAGGCTAGTCCGTTATTACCACGATATAGGAGGAAATATAAATGGCTAAAAGAGGAAAAAAATATCAAGAAGCTGCGAAGCTTGTTGACCGTGTAAAACTATACGAAGTCACCGAAGCAATCGAGCTTGCTAAGAAAACAAACTTTACGAAATTTGATGCAACTGTAGAAGTCGCATTTAAACTAGGTGTAGATCCAAAGAAAGCGGATCAACAAATTCGTGGTGCAGTTGTATTGCCACACGGAACTGGTAAAACACAACGTGTTCTTGTATTCGCTAAAGGCGACAAAGCACGTGAAGCAGAAGCTGCTGGGGCTGACTTTGTTGGCGATACAGACTTCATTGCAAAAATCCAACAAGGCTGGTTCGACTTTGATGTTATCGTGGCAACACCTGACATGATGGGCGAAGTTGGTAAATTAGGACGTGTACTTGGGCCTAAAGGTTTAATGCCGAATCCAAAGACTGGAACAGTATCATTTGACGTAACAAAAGCGGTTAATGAAATCAAAGCAGGTAAAGTAGAATACCGTGTTGACAAAGCCGGAAACATTCACTGTCCAATTGGGAAAATTTCATTTGACGATGCGAAACTTGTTGACAACTGTTCAACAATCTTTGAAACACTTCAAAGAGCGAAGCCATCTGCAGCAAAAGGAACTTACATGAAAAACATTTCAGTGACCACAACAATGGGACCTGGTGTTAAAATAGATCCAGCTTCATTTGCTAAAAAGTAATTTGACATCAGCATAGCTGGTTGTTATAATACTAAACGTGTTTACAAAACTAAATCAATTTGCCACAGACAGTAGGTGCTCTAAGAATTGAGCTTAATTCTCCTACCGAGGTACAACAAAGTGTAATTTAACTTTACAATGTACATCCACGTCTCTGGTAGGCGTGGATTTTCTTCTGTTAAAGCATATTGACAATGGATTAGAAGGAGGTGTATCTATGAAAAGCATCATCCAAGAAAAAGAAACAATTGTTGATGAAATTACTGGTAAATTACAAGAGAGCTTAACAACAGTCGTTGTTGACTATCGTGGTCTTACAGTAAAACAGGTGACGAATCTTCGTAAAGAACTTCGTGACTCAGGTGTAGATTTTAAAGTCTACAAGAACTCAATGGTGAGACGTGCTGTTGACAAAGCTGGAATCGACGGATTGAACGACTGTCTAACAGGACCGAATGCAATCGCCTTTTGTGCTACAGATGCAGTTCTTCCTGCAAAGATTCTTAATGACTTTGCTAAAAAGAATGAACAGCTTGAGATTAAAGCAGGTATCCTTGACGGGAAAGTCGTTTCTGTTGCTGAAGTGAAAGCACTTGCAGAACTTCCATCAAGAGACGGACTACTTTCAATGTTGCTTAGCGTGCTTCAAGCACCAGTTCGTAACTTTGCTCTTGCTACAAAAGCAGTTGCAGAACAAAAAGAAGCATAAGTTCAAAAATATCAAACGGAATGATTGTTGCTAGTTGATTGCCAATGCTTAAGCATTGGAAGCAAACTGGGCATCATTACCTACCTACTAGGAGGAAACAAAAATGACACAAGAACAAATTCTTGAATCAATTGAGAAAATGACAGTACTAGAACTAAATGATCTAGTTAAAGCAATCGAAGAAAAATTCGGCGTAACAGCAGCAGCTCCAGTAGCAGCGGCAGGTGCAGCAGCGGCAGTAGTAGAAGAAAAAACTGAGTTTGACGTAGTGCTTGCTTCAGCTGGCGATCAAAAAATCAAGGTAATCAAAGTTGTACGTGAAGCAACTGGCCTTGGACTTAAAGAAGCAAAAGACCTTGTTGATAACGCTCCAAGCAAAATCAAAGAAGGCGTTGCGAAAGACGAAGCTGAAAAAGTTAAAGCTCAACTTGAAGAAGTTGGCGCTAACGTAGAAGTTAAGTAATCGCTATAACAAGCCGGAAAGCTCGCTGAATATCAGCGGGCTTTTTCCGCACTATGAAAGATGCCTGGTTTTTGGACTTTAATAAGAACTTTCTTAAAAAATAATGCAAGAGAAAGTGTACCCCCGCACCGGCTACTCGAAGGAGAACAAAATGACTGAACATTATTATTCAAAGGCCCCACAAGTGACAAGCAAGCCAAGAAAAATCGATTTCCTTTTTCATGATCGTACATTTGAATTTCAATCAGATGCTGGTGTTTTTTCGAAGCGTGAAGTTGATTTTGGTACTAGATTACTGGTTGAAACCTTTCGTATTGATGACGGTGTCGAGGGATCAATCCTTGATGTTGGTTGCGGATATGGGCCGATCGGCATTATGATTGCAGCGACGAATGCAAAGCGAATGATTCATATGGTCGACATTAACGAACGTGCTGTAGCGCTTTCGACCAGCAATGCAAAATCAAACAACACTTCGAATCTTGAAATCTATTCGAGTGACCTTTACCGAGAAGTAAACCGATCTAATTTTGCGGCTATCCTGTCAAACCCACCAATTCGTGCGGGTAAGCAGGTGGTGCATGAGATTTTATCAGGTGCATATGAAAAGCTAACAAAAGGTGGGCAGCTGTGGGTGGTCATCCAGAAGAAGCAAGGTGCGGCGAGTGCTAAAAAAAAAATGGAATAAACTTTTGGAAATTCTAAAATTATAGAAAAGAAAAAAGGATACTTGATTATTACTTCAACAAAAAAGGTCTAAACTAGATCGTGCTGACTTGGTCTATAGCCGAAGTGGCAGTACTATTGCTGATTCGTGGGAATCTTTAAATAATTGACGTTGGTATTTCGTTGTGATATTATGAGAAGATGCCAATAGATAAATTGGATTATTGTGTACTTTTTCAGTAATAGGTTTAGTAATCCTAAAACTTGGAAACATTGTTGATGAATTGTTTCCGCAATAAGTTGCTGTGTCATAAACGCATGAGGTAGTGAAAGTACAGTCTGCTCCTCGAATGAAGCGTTTATGTCTTTTCATCTAAATCTTATTTGAACAGAGGTGGATTCGTTGTCAGGTCAAATGGTGCAATACGGTCGGCATCGCACACGCAGAAGTTACGCCCGAATCAGTGAAGAATTGGAGTTACCGAATCTAATTGAGATTCAGACATCTTCATACCAATGGTTTTTGGATGAAGGTTTAAAAGAGATGTTTAATGACATTTCTCCAATTGATGACTATTCAGGAAAGCTCAAGCTAGAGTTTATTGACTATAGCCTTGGTGAGCCGAAATATGGAATTCAAGAGTCTAAGGAACGTGATGTTACTTACTCTGCTCCACTACGGGTAAAAGTGCGTTTGTATAATCAAGAAACCGGAGAAGTGAAGGACCAAGAAGTCTTCATGGGTGATTTTCCACTCATGGCGGAAACGGGTACCTTTATTATTAACGGGGCTGAACGTGTTATTGTTTCGCAACTTGTGCGTTCTCCAAGTGTGTATTTCAATAGCAAGATCGACAAGAACGGTAGAAAAGGCTACACTGCAACAGTAATTCCGAATCGTGGTGCTTGGTTAGAGTACGAAACAGATGCAAAAGACATTGTCTATGTCCGTATCGATCGTACAAGAAAGCTTCCGGTTACGGTTCTTCTGCGTGCATTAGGCTTTGGTTCTGATCAGGAAATTATTGACTTGATCGGTGACAACGAATACCTAAGAAATACATTAGAAAAAGATAATACGGACGGCACAAGAGCCGCTCTTTTAGAAATATATGAAAGATTACGTCCGGGAGAGCCTCCAACAGAGGAAAATGCGAGAAATCTATTGATTACTCGTTTCTTTGACCCGAAACGCTACGATTTGGCGAATGTTGGTAGATATAAGATCAACAAAAAGCTAGACCTTAAAAACCGTCTATTTAATCAAAAACTAGCAGAACCACTTGTTGATTCTGAGACAGGCGAAGTGATTGCTGACAGCGGGACTTTCCTAGATCGTCGTACGCTGGACAGAATCATTCCTTATCTTGAGAAAAACATTGGGTTCTCAACAGTTTCTTTATCTGGTGGTGTTGTGGAAGAGGAAGTACAGATTCAGTCTGTCAAAATCCTTGCACCAAACGATCCTGATGGGGAGTCAGTTTTAACTGTCATAGGTAACGCCAATGTACCAACAGATATCAAGCATATTTCACCGGCAGATATTATTGCTTCAATGAGTTATTTCTTTAACTTGCTGCATCAAGTAGGCGGCACAGATGATATTGACCATTTGGGAAATCGTCGTTTGCGTTCGGTTGGCGAATTACTGCAGAATCAATTCAGAATTGGTCTTTCACGGATGGAGCGCGTGGTGAAAGAGAGAATGTCAACACAAGACACAGACTCTGTTACACCTCAACAACTCATTAACATTCGTCCTGTTATTGCTTCAATTAAAGAATTCTTTGGCAGTTCACAGTTATCTCAGTTCATGGACCAGACGAACCCGCTTTCAGAATTGACGCATAAACGTCGTCTTTCTGCACTCGGACCTGGAGGACTTACGCGGGAGCGCGCTGGATTTGAAGTGCGTGACGTTCATTACTCTCACTATGGTCGTATGTGCCCAATTGAAACGCCAGAGGGACCAAACATTGGTTTGATTAATAACTTGTCAAGTTACGCAAAGGTGAATCGTTATGGTTTTATTGAAACACCCTATCGACGCGTTGACCCTGAGACAGGTCACGTAACAAGCCGCAATGATTACCTCACAGCGGATGAAGAAGATAACTATGTAGTAGCGCAAGCGAACGTTCGTCTAAATCCGGATGGTTCATTTGCGGATGAAGAAGTTGTTGCTCGTTTCCGTGGTGAGAATATTGTCGTGAAACGTGAACGCGTTGACTATATGGATGTATCACCAAAGCAGGTAGTTTCTGCAGCAACAGCCTGTATTCCATTTTTGGAAAACGATGACTCGAACCGTGCTTTGATGGGAGCGAACATGCAGCGACAAGCGGTACCATTGATGCAACCAGATGCGCCGATTGTCGGAACAGGTATGGAGTATGTGTCTGGACTTGATTCGGGTGCTGCTGTTATCTGTAAGCATGAAGGAATTGTTGAACATGTTGAAGCAAAAGAAATTCATGTGCGCCGCCTCATCGAAGTAGATGGTAAGAAAGTATCTGGCGATTTAGATCGCTACAATATCTTGAAATTCATTCGTTCTAACCAAGGAACTTGTTATAACCAGCGGCCAATTATTCAAGTGGGCGACCAAGTGAAAAAAGGAGAAATCCTTGCTGACGGTCCTTCAATGGATAAAGGAGAACTTGCACTAGGAAGAAACGTGCTTGTTGCCTTTATGACATGGGATGGTTACAACTATGAAGATGCAATTGTTATGAGTGAACGTCTTGTGAAAGACGATGTCTATACATCAATTCATATTGAAGAATATGAGTCAGAAGCACGAGATACAAAGCTTGGACCTGAAGAAATCACTCGTGACATTCCAAATGTCGGTGAAGATGCACTGAAGAATTTAGATGATCGCGGAATCGTCCGAATTGGTGCTGAAGTGAAAGATGGAGATTTACTTGTTGGTAAAGTTTCACCGAAAGGTGTCACAGAACTGACAGCTGAAGAACGTTTGCTTCATGCTATTTTCGGAGAGAAAGCACGTGAAGTGCGCGACTCATCATTACGTGTACCACATGGTGGTGGCGGAATTGTTCTTGATGTGAAAGTCTTCACACGTGATAACGGTGATGAATTACCACCTGGCGTTAACCAATTAGTCCGCGTTTACATCGTTCAGAAACGTAAAATTTCTGAGGGTGACAAAATGGCCGGACGTCACGGAAACAAAGGGGTTATCTCGAAGATTTTACCAGAAGAAGATATGCCATATATGCCAGATGGCACACCAGTTGACATCATGCTTAATCCGCTTGGGGTACCATCACGGATGAACATTGGTCAGGTGCTTGAACTTCACCTTGGAATGGCTGCGAAACAATTGGGTATTCGTGTCGCATCACCAGTATTTGATGGTGCAACTGAGGAAGATGTTTGGGGTACGATCAAAGAAGCAGGCATGGCAGATGATGCAAAAACAGTCCTTTACGACGGACGAACAGGTGAAGCATTTGATAACCGTGTATCGGTTGGAATCATGTATATGATCAAACTGGCTCACATGGTTGACGATAAATTGCATGCGCGTTCAACTGGACCATACTCGCTTGTTACCCAGCAACCACTTGGTGGTAAAGCGCAATTTGGTGGACAGCGATTTGGAGAGATGGAAGTATGGGCACTTGAAGCATATGGTGCTGCATACACATTGCAAGAAATTCTTACCGTTAAATCCGATGACGTTGTTGGCCGTGTGAAAACATACGAAGCAATTGTCAAGGGTGAAAGTGTACCAGAACCAGGCGTTCCAGAATCGTTCAAGGTTTTGATTAAAGAGCTACAAAGTTTGGGTATGGATGTGAAAATCCTCTCAGCTGACGAAAAAGAAATTGAACTTAGAAACTTTGATGAAGATGACGATCATCAGAATGATTTTATGAATCAGGGGCAGGATCCAAAGGCAGATGCCGTAGAACCGCCAGCAACACCTGTTAGTGTCAACGAATAAAAATAAACTCGGCTCTAGGTTCATGCTCAGTAGTCGGTGAACAATTACATTAAGGATGAGGAACTGCCATTTAGTTACAAGGATGAGCAAAGCATGCGGGGTGTTTACTTGCGTAGTGCTAGGGCCATACTTGTAACTTGCGGCAACCTCAGTGCCTTGATGGTAAGACCATTTATACCAGCACTTTAATAAAGGGAGGGTTACCCTTGCTAGATGTAAACAATTTCGAGTATATGAAAATTGGTTTAGCGTCTCCAGATAAGATTCGTTCATGGTCTTTTGGAGAGGTGAAGAAACCGGAAACAATTAACTACCGTACCCTTAAACCGGAGCGAGATGGTCTATTCTGTGAAAGAATTTTTGGACCAACGAAGGACTGGGAGTGTAACTGTGGTAAATATAAACGTGTGCGCTATAAAGGGGTTGTTTGTGACCGCTGTGGCGTAGAAGTAACACGGGCAAATGTTCGTCGTGACCGTATGGGACACATTGAACTTGCTGCACCAGTTACGCATGTTTGGTATTTCCGCGGAATTCCAAGCCGCATGGGACTTGTTCTTGACATGTCACCAAAAGCATTGGAAGAAATCATTTATTTTGCTTACTATGTAGTCACAGACGCTGGAGAGACACCTTTCGAAAGAAAGCAACTCCTCAGTGAAAAAGATTACCGTGCCGCAAAAGAGAAATTTGGCAATCGCTTCTCAGCTGCTATGGGTGCAGAAGCTATAAAAAAATTACTAGAAGATTTAGACCTTGATAAAGAAGTTCAATTTTTAAAAGAAGAATTGAAAACTTCTCAAGGTCAAAGACGTGTTCGTACAATAAAGCGTTTAGAAGCCATTGAAGCATTTAGACATTCTGGCAATAAGCCTGAGTGGATGATTCTCGATGCACTACCAGTCATTCCACCTGAGCTTCGTCCAATGGTTCAGCTTGACGGTGGGCGTTTTGCTACTTCTGATCTGAACGATTTATATCGCCGAGTGATCAACCGGAATATCCGTTTGAAGAAGTTGTTAGACCTTGGGGCACCTGGTATTATCGTGCAGAATGAGAAGCGTATGCTGCAAGAAGCCGTAGATGCACTAATTGATAATGGTAAGCGTGGGCGTCCGGTCACAGGACCAGGAAATCGTCCGCTTAAATCTCTATCTCACATGCTAAAAGGTAAGCAAGGGCGTTTCCGTCAAAACTTATTAGGTAAGCGTGTTGACTATTCAGGTCGTTCCGTTATCGTTGTTGGACCGAACCTAAAGATGTACCAATGCGGTTTACCAAAGGAAATGGCGTTAGAACTCTTCAAACCTTTCGTAATGAAAGAAATGGAAGCAAGAGACCTTGCGAAAAATATCAAAGCTGCGAAGCGAAAAATTGAGCGCTTGGATGACAGTGTTTGGGATGTATTAGAATCAGTGATTCGTGAACATCCTGTTCTGTTAAACCGTGCACCAACACTTCACCGCCTAGGTATTCAAGCATTTGAACCTGTTCTTGTTGAAGGGCGGGCAATCCGTTTGCATCCACTTGTTTGTACAGCATACAACGCTGACTTTGACGGTGACCAAATGGCAGTTCACGTACCGCTTTCAGATGAAGCGCAAGCAGAAGCTCGTATTCTAATGCTTGCAGCGCAAAACATTCTAAACCCGAAAGATGGTAAACCAGTTGTTACACCATCTCAAGATATGGTACTAGGGAACTATTACTTAACACTTGAGAGACCTGGCGCAATTGGCGAAGGAATGATTTTCAAAGATACGAATGAAGCATTGCTGGCGTTCCAAACTGGATTTGTTCATTTGCACACACGTGTTGCTGTGATGGCTGGATCTTTGAGTAACGAAACTTTCACTGAAACGCAAAAGAAACAACTTATTATCACGACGATTGGAAAGATTATTTTTAACGAAATTTTGCCGAAATCGTTCCCATATATGAATGAGCCTACTAGAACAAATCTAGAGGATAAGACACCAGAAAAATACTTTGTTGAGCCAGGAGCAAATGTGCGTGAACTAATTGTTGCACAAGATATTATTTCTCCGTTCAAGAAGAATTTCATTGGTAATATTATTGCAGAGATCTTTAAGCGTTTCCACATCACTGAAACGTCGAAGATGCTTGACCGCTTAAAGAACTTAGGATTCAGATACTCCACTAAAGCGGGTATTACGGTTGGTGTGGATGATATCGTGGTACTTCCAGAGAAGAAAGTTGTTCTTGAAAAAGCACAGCAAAAAGTTGACTCTGTTATGAAGCAGTTCCGCCGTGGATTAATTACTGAAGACGAGCGTTATGACCGTGTTATTGCTGTATGGAGTGAAGCGAAAGACGAAATTCAAGGAAAGCTAATGGCTTCCTTGCATCACCTCAATCCAATCTTTATGATGAGTGATTCTGGTGCCCGTGGTAACGCTTCAAACTTTACGCAGCTCGCTGGTATGCGTGGTCTGATGGCCAACCCAGCTGGACGGATTATTGAGTTACCGATTAAGTCAAGTTTCCGTGAGGGACTAACAGTATTAGAGTATTTTATCTCGACACATGGTGCACGTAAAGGTCTTGCCGATACAGCACTGAAAACAGCCGATTCAGGTTACCTGACTCGTCGTTTGGTTGATGTTGCGCAGGACGTGATTGTGCGTGATGACGACTGTGGTACGGATAGAGGATTGCTTGTAGCTGCATTGCGTGATGGAACAGAAATCGTTGAACGCTTGGAAGAGCGTTTGGTGGGACGTTACTCTCGTAAGAAAGTACTTCATCCAACTACGAAAGAAGTAATCATTGAGGAAAATCAATTATTTACGGAAGATATTTCGCAGAAAATTGAAGAGCTGGGCATTGAGGAAGTATGGATTCGTTCAGCGTTCACTTGTAATACACGTCATGGTGTATGTAAGAAATGTTATGGTCGTAACCTTGCGACTGGCCAAGAAGTTGAAGTGGGTGAAGCAGTTGGT
>JAVBKE010000055.1:0-10659 GCA_031554185.1 Caryophanales bacterium | reverse complement strand
AAATACGCTCAATCATCACATCTTCAATACTACCACCATATTCCGTTTCAAGTCTCATCAGGTTTAGTGGTGACAGATTCCCTTCAACCCTAATACCATACTCTTCAAAAAAATCTTTACGGAGATGATTAGGGATCAAATGCAAAGGATCTTCATGCATCGGGCAATCCTGAATGGCATAAATCGCCCCCGCATCAGTATAGGAATATTTCTCAAGTCCTCTCTTTAGCGAGGTGACCAATGTTGATTTCCCACCACTGACCGGCCCCATTAACAAGAGGATTCTTTTCCGGACGTCTAAACGCTTTGCAGCAGGATGAAAATACTCTTCGATCAGACGCTCTAGCGGTTCCTCAAGCCCAAACAATTCACCACTGAAGAAATTGTACTTCTTAGTTCCGTTTATCGTTTCTACGCCAGCATCTTTGATCATGTTATGAACTCGTGCGTGAGCTGATTGCGCAATCCACGGCTTTACCTTTAGCAATTGCAAATACTCTCGAAATGTACCAGACCATTTCAACTTTTCTTCTTCTTCGCGAAAACGACCAATTTTTTGTAGGATATCCATGCTAGCCTCCTTCTGAAAGCTTATTGTTTTACTTTATGCAGACGACTTCATATTGATGTTTGGCCGCTGACTAGTACTAAAACAAGATCACAATCATTCATCAATGAAATTCCTTGATAACTGTTAGTCTAATACCACCTCTGCAAAAGTGTTAAAAAATAATAGCAGTTTCAATTATTATTAATTAAAATATGACTGTGCTATAATTCAGCTATCATCGAACTTGGAGGTCAAAATATTGGCTACTATCGTCATCATTGCTGTCTCAATTGTCTTCCTAACAGCCATTTTCGTAGCAGGTCGCAACGACAAAGTTCCTCAAGAAATTAGAAAATCAAAATAATCACCGTGGGGCTTTGTCCAGGCTATTACTGGTCTGAAGCCCACTTTTTTTAGGCACTCCCCATTGGAATTTTTATCTACCTTTAGTTCACCTTTCTTCTCTAAAATTGCTGTAAATAGTCAGTAAATATCTAATTCACTATTGCTTCGTAAATATCCGAGAAAAGAAATTCTGCTTTTTCAGCGATTGTCCTTCATTAATCAACTTTGGTAAGTGTTTAGTTGTAGAATAAGCTGCTACAGTTTCATTTGCCTCAAGCGACTGCTCAAACATAGCATTAAATATTGGCCTGTCTTTGACAAAAATATCTGCTAACCATTTTTCGAGTTGCGATAGGAAAGATTTTTGTGAAAAATCATCACCTGATTCCAAAAGCACATAAATACTTTTAAACCAATCCTGCTCGCTCGTATCGATCTTTATTTCATCCAGTAGTGTTATTAAATAACTGGTAAGCTCAAATTGTTCCGCCCTTGATTGTAGCGGTAAGTATACGAATGAAACTTTATTAGATGTCGAATGAACCATTACATATTCAAATTCGGTTACTATTCTAGCGGGTGATAAGATCCATTCATTGCAAGCATCCATCGTTCTTGTCACGCCAATTAAGATTTCAAGGATTTGCTTTCGGCTCAGCTCTTTTTTTAGAAACTGAGAAAGTGGTAACATTGTTAACAATGTATATGTCAAAGTTTGTTGCTGATTCAATTGTGAATGACATATTGGCAAAAAACCTTTAATCTGATTGCATTTCATCATACCGAGACTGCATAAATCTAGTACATCCTCCGGTGCTAGCTGGTAGGTTAGAAACGAGTCATCACCGATGTGCTCCTTAGTAAACTTTCTTTTCATAAGATTGACTCCTTTTCTCTTTAACAACCTGTAAGTATTATTGCAAATACTAGTTGCTTTCTACATGTATTCATAAAGTTGAATCAATTGCCACTCCGAGCTCTCGCTCTTTACAGGTGCAACACCACTCACAGAAAAAGGCTTAACACTAGTAAACGTTGGTTCTATTTGTATACGATTTTTGCTATCAATGAATCCCCATTGATTATCTACCAAAACGCCTGCTCGACCGCATGAAAATGAATTTGCATTCTGGTATTGAGGCTCAATAATCATTTCTCCATTTGAATCAACAAATCCCCACTTGCCATCCTTTTTCACGGCAGCTGGCTGATTTGAAGCAAAAGGTTTCGCGGCTTGAAATTGTTCATTACCAACTGGATTTCCTTTTAAATCTATTAAGGAGTAAACGCCATTTTGTTTCACAAAAATAACTTCATTCAATGTACAAAACCGATTACTATCTAGCACAACATCATCATATATAAATTCTGTAATTAGATTGAAATCATTATCGATCAGTGCCCATTTATTTTGATTGTTTTTCACAGCAGCAACGCCATTCTTCATTGCACTAACATAACTGTATTCAAAATGAAACTGTTCAAAATCTTGATTAATATACCCAGCCTTCCCATTCAGTTCAGCTGGCGCAATACCTTCTGAAAAAAGCCCAAGGTAGCTATACTGATCGTCACTAACTAATTTCCGGTTTCCATGCTTATCAATATAAAACCATTCATCATTTTGCAGCACAGGAATCAGCTGCACTTCTTCTGTCACCGTACCGATATCATCAAATTGAGGAGGGATAATAAAGTCCCCATCACAGTTCATTAGTCCCCACTTACCATCTTTTTCAGCTGCAACATATTCATTATTCCAATCATCTATATCAGAAAGAGAAGCGTACATATGATTATATTCACCTAGTAAGCTTGCTAGTAATTGATCTATTTCCTCATTTTCAAGCTCGGCTCCTTCTTTCAGTACATCAATAGCACTAGCAATTTCATTTTCTTTCAGATAGTACTTTGCCTCTGCAAGATAGGGGGCTGCGGATTCTTGATCAAGTTGTTTTGCCAGCTCGCATGAATTCAAAAAATCCGTCTCATTTCCTAGCTTCTCAGACATTTCTCCATACTTCATGACAAGATCAAAATCCTCCGGATTGATTTTCAGCAGAGACTTGTAAGTTCTCGCTGCGTCAATATAAATCTCTTTCTCCTCAAATTGCTTTGCCTCTGCTAGTTGTGCTTGATACTCTTTTTTCTCCTTGGTTGCTAAATAGAATGTACCTCCCCATGCGGCAAACATTGATAAAGATAGAATAATTAATGTCAGTCTTGCCCGATTCATCCACCCATCTCCATTCATCCATTTTTAATTTTACGTTTACGAAAGTAAGTAAAAGAGTAATGTCCCCGTGAAGGCAAACGGTGCCAAAGGAATCGCATCTTTTAGTGTGACCTTTTTGAGTATGATCAAGATAAGACTAACAAACACTAAAATCGCAAATGTAAAAAAGAATACTGAAAGAACATCCATCCCTATAAAGAAGCCAATAGTAGCAAACATTTTTGCATCACCAGCACCTATGCTGTTTTTCGATAAAATCATTGCCACTAGAATAATCCCACCACCAATCAGAAGACCGATTAAAGCACCAAATATGGTTGTTTTGAATTGTTCAGGTGTATAAACGAGCTGAACAGCGAGAAAAATTGTTCGCACGATAAGTAAAAAAATGATTAGTGTATTTGGAATAATCTTTAATTGAATATCAATGATTGCAATTAAAAATAGTGTATACAACAAAACAAGTTGCATCATCCCATCTAGTGCTGACAAATCACTTCGGGGAGCAACAAGGCTATAAAGCAGCCCTAATGATAAGTAAATAACAAGGTATAAAGTATTCATTCTTAAATTCTTTTTGGGTCCAAAAGGACTGGATGCTTGCAAATAGATATTATTGTAGACATATGCAAAATAAGAAGCAAAAAAAGCACTTGTGATATAGAAAAAATCCATATGATCTCCTTTATTACTAGTTGCGAAAGTTATAGTAAGGCTGGCTCTCTAAATTGCCATTCGATACTAATGCCTTTTTCTAGTTCGACTTCTGTAGCAATTGCTTCTAGCTCAGTTTGAAATGCTTGTGCTTCCTCAGGTACAATCATTAAAACAACTGAACTTAATTGATCGGCAGTGTTTAATACTCGTCCATCAAGCATTTCTAAATTTGAACCAATGCCCTCACTCTGTTGTAATGATTGTTCGGAGTAAGAACGGAGGGTCGCCATTATGCGTGAAGTATTTAAAGTATAGTTACCCGCTCCATCACTATTTGAATAAGATGGTGTAAATAAATTTAATGTAAACACCGAAGTACAGATGCCATTGTTATATAAATCAATTCCTTGTCCAGGTTTTACTGCATATTCAGGGTTTTCTGTCCTAATCTCTGCAAGAAATGCTTGCCCACGTTCCAAGCTACTTAGCTGCCATTTAGACACAATCTTAGGGTCTTTTTTAACCCATGCAGCTGTACTGGCTGATTGTCTAACTACAATATCTTTATTAAAAAAGCTGGGAAACATGCTACCGATTCGATAATCGACGACAATATTAATCGTTTCACCATCTTCAAGAATGGATGAATTTTTAAAATCTAAACCTGATAATCCACCTCTAACATGCAGTGCTTTTAACTGTTGGTCAATTTCACCCATGCTGCTACCTGGATATAAATATTTTGGTACCAGCATGTCAGCTAATGATACTGCTACAGCTTGCGAAGTAATGCTTGAGGGATCATTTAGAGCCATGGTTGCTAGCCATTCAATTACTTCAGCAGGCTTATTAAATTCATCACTGTGCGTTTTAATATCCATAGCTTCTGATTGCTGTGGATACCCACTACCAATCGAGTAATTAAAATCGATGAGATGATCCACTACCATCTTTATTTCTTCATCTGTAGCTCCCGCAGCCTCAAGTGCTAGCACCTGATCAGCTGCATAAAGATACTGGGATAACTCTTTTGCGGACTGATTAATCGCATATTGAACCCGGCTTTCAATTCGAGCAACATTAACAAATGATAAAAGCGTTACAAAAGCAAAGAGGAAAATACTCAATGAAAGAGACGCCTCAATTGTTAGTGAACCTTTATTGGCATTCAAAAACCATTTCATAATTCCCTCTCTTCACTCATTTTTTTATAATACATTAGTAACCACTTACACCATGATATTGATTGGTTACACCACCGTTACCTGAACCCGCAATACTACTACCCGTGCGAGATAGAAATGTTGTTCTAATTGAGACATCTGCATTCAACTTTACAAATGTATATGCCTGGGATAAATCAAAACTAGCAGCACTATTTTCCATTAAAGGGACACTAGTAGCTAAATTGATTTGAATTAACTGAGAAGTACGAATTAACATATCTGATTTTCTATCCTCTGAAAGTGTCGAAATCAAAGTAAATAGTTTCAAATATTGCTGGTAATCCAGCGATATCGGCTCAGTTACTTGAGTAAGAGGATTGTCATTTTGCTGACTAGAGAATTGATTAACCTGCTTGCTAAACCAGTCAGAAAGTGGTTTGCTAAAGGGGATCGCTTCTCCATTTAGAAGTGCTTCTACGTCATGTTCTGTTTCAGTTATAATCTCTGTTGACAACATGGCCAGCTGCTCTGATTGATCAGTTCGAGTTAGCTCATTAAGTTGCCTTGGATCTAGATTTGTTAGTAGCGCACTGGAATTGGCAATCAATCTTGTTGTATATATAGCCGCTTCAGCGTATTTGAGGTTTTGACCGACCTCATCAGCACCCCATATAATATATTCAATCTCTCCACGATAAAAATAATTATCTTCCATCGATAAACCATAGCTACTAAACATTTGATTATCAAATCCCGAACCTAGATTACGACTGGGCGTAGTCCAGCAACTGAACATTTCAGTTAGGTAACTCATTAGATAAAAATTTGCTATCTCTAAGTTACCAAGCTGTTGGGTGAAGCTATTAATTGTAGCTAAAGTCCTAGTTTGTGAATTGGCTGTGCTACTGCTACTCTCTTTAAACCCACTTGGCAGCATCGCAGAAACCCTTCCAGTTGGCACCTCTGCACCATTTAAATTTTGACTAGAATCAGATTTTTCATAAAACATCAGCGACTCTCCCAATTTAGTGTCTATTACATATTGATTGAGACGTTGCACGTTAGAATCGAGCACTTGCATTTTCTGCTTAACAGCTTCACTTTTACTAACTTCAAAAAATTTAATGGCACTACTGGGTACTCGATACTTCATATACTCAATAATCTGTCGTTCCAATACATCAGGGTTAGTTAACTCTGAACCTGGTACGCCTACGATTTCAAAACTATTCACCGTTAAATCAATAAAATGACTATTTTCAGATGTTGCTACAATATCGTCTCCAGAAATGCTATTTTGAAAATGGTTTTCTAACTTTGCAGTTGGTATTTCTGTTACAGCGAATATGCCATAAACATCCTTTAATTCAGAATTATAGTTGGAGAGTGCTGCATTCATTGTTAGATCCCCAGCACCTGAAATCATGCTTTTGGCAGAAACGACTCGAGCAACATCAATAATAACACCTGCTAATAAAAACATAGGAACAATTAGTAATGAAAGAAAGATTGTGATAGATCCCTTTTTATCAAGAAATTGTTTTATCACCAAAGCCCCCCCACTAAAAAGTAAAATCAACTTTCCTACTCACAATCATAATTGTGAAACAAATTTAATCAGCGATATAAATTGCTTCAAGTTCATTCGCAACTTCCATGTTACGAATGAGTTCAGCTGGATCACAAACTGTAGCAAGAGCAGTCGTTTGAATTTCTAAATTTTCATCAAAACCGAGCACTCGAACAAAAAGCGGCAAATCAATTTCTTGTGTGGCCTCAACAAAAATTTCTTGATTGAAACCATTGCTCTGACAACTAATCGAATAGTTAGTTTGACTTGGGGTTATAAATTGATCATCTCCAACAAGTGTAGCAAATTGAGAATATATCCCTTCAATATCGTGGATATCACTAGTATGATAACGAAATGGGTCAACTGTTGAAATCATGTCTAGAACAGAATCTAGGGAAGGCTCCTCTGAAAAATCAGTTGCCTTCGAAATGGCTTGTCCAAGATGATCATAACCAGGGATTGCCTTAATCTTGCTTATTGCCAGTGCTGCTCGTTCAGTATCTGCGCTCAGTGATGTTTTTTGTAGAACATATAGACTTGTCAAAATGAAGAATCCTAAGATGAAGAAAATAAACGGAAAGATAAGTGTGGCTTCCACAATCGTCACAGCACCAGACTCATTTTTAATAAACCTCATAAGGTACTCCCACTAAAGTGGAATATTGTTCACTTCTGTATCAATCTTGTCAAAAATATTATTAATCAGAATTGTAATACGGTCTCGAAAAATAACGACCAAACCAATTACAACAACAATAATCAAGATAATCGCAACAATATTTGTTTCTCCACGCGAATCTTTGAAGAAGGACTGTAATTTCGACTTTCTAATTAAAAATCTTCCCAATAATTTGTTTTTCATATTTGAACCCTCCGTTTTTTTATTTGTACAATCCAATTCATCTTGCTACATTATCAAAGTAGATTTGCGAAAACGGGTACAATAATAAGTATCAAAATACCAATAAACATCATTGCAATCGGTATCAAAAGCTTCTGCCCTGCGATTTCGCCCTTTCGTTGCACCATATTTTTCTTCGCTTCCCAACTCTCATTTGCCATCTCTTTTAATGACCAGGTCAGATCACTACTACCCTTTTGTAAGCTTTGAACAACCATGGCAGCAAATTTACGAATCTCTTTAATTGCACATCTCTGTGCAAAATTCTGCAGCGCTTCCTGCTCATTCACCCCGTTCTCTATTTCAATACTTGTAATCTGCATCTCTACATAAAGTGCCCGCGAACCTGTGGATGCTACTTTGATCCATGCTTCTCTTAATACCAGTCCTGCGTTAATCAGCAAAACCAACTTTGATAGTACTTGTGGAAGATCTAGTAATAATTCCTCTCTCCGTTTTGAAACTGTTGCTGTTATCTCGTAATTCAAATAATAAACAAGGACAATTGCTGCAATAGTTCCTAAAAATGCAATGGTACGATCATTAGCTAATGCCCCAAGAAAAAGACTAATTGGCATTAACGTTAGAAAATAGCTTATTTGACCAGCGATAATCACATATTGATAAAATTCTGCTCTATCCTCGCCGTGGATTTCAGCAATCAGCTTCCGCCTTTTTTTCAATCGTGGTGAATGAAGATTGACTGAAAATAATTCAATCGCTGTAAACCCTACACAAAATAAGGTTGGCAAAAAGAACTCCTTGCGATTTATGTTGTTGATTACCTCTTCAAATTGATTTGATGATCGATAAAAAAGATAACCCCAAAATAATACAAGAATTGTTCCGAGTCCGAGCATGACGTATGCCTGTGTATAATTCATTCACTCCTCCAATGTATTAGAATATCTTGTGCTATTAAACCTCAATTCTAATCATCCTTCGTCCGATCAGATAAGCCACAATAAACATAGCAGATGCGATTAACTTCACTGTCACATTTAAAAGTGTGTTTGCAGTCAGATCACTACCAAGTGTTCCAAGCATCGTAATAATAATAAAAGGCATAGCCATCATAATATTAAGCTCGTTTTTCTTTTCAGTAATGGTTGTTTCAATATCCATTTCAATTTCAATTTTTGCACTTATTATCTCTTTTGCTTCCATTACAATTGACTTCATATTGCCACCAAGACGGTTGCAAATGACAAAAGTGTTTGCAAAGCTTCGTATGTCGTCCAGATCACTTCTCATCGCAAAATCAGTTAACATTACTTCAATTGTATAATTATTCTGCAGCCCTATAAGAACAACTTCTATTTCCTGGGAAATAAGTGATGTTTCTCCGTATTGACCACTTAATAATTGATACGCATCCATAAAAGCATCGGGGATATTCTGTCCAGCTGAAAAAGAACCAGCAAGCGATTCCATTAGATCTGAAAATTGCACTAACAACAGTTGCTTTCGCTTTTGATTTAGGTTGCTCTGATAAATTGGAAGTGCGATTAATCCAAATACAATTCCTAACAGAAAGCTTACAAAGAGCAACCTAAACAGCACATAACTTGCGGAAAAACTGCAACCGAATCCAATCAACCAACCAGTCACTAATTCACGCCACTGCATCTGATACAGCCTGTAATCAATTTGATACTGGAAAACCCCTGCGTCTGGTTGACCACGGAACTTCGACAAAAGCTTCAATTCAACATCTCCCTCACGGCACTACACTCACTTTATAAATTACATAAATACCAAAAAGCTAATTGCACATTTATAGCAAATGAATCGTACAAGAACATGTCTATTCCCACTCAATACCAGCCAAATTTAGCTTTGATTGATTGATCAACGGATTTCCTGAAGGAGTCAATCTTCCAGTCACAGTCTCGCTCTCCTTGATGCTTTCCTCTTCAAAAACAAAAAGTGGATTCAAGTAAATCTCACCATCCCGTAACCCCACCACCTCACTAATCTCGACCGTCTTCCTCGACTTATCACGCATCCTTGAAAGATGAATAATGATATCAATTGCAGAAGCAATTTGCTGGCGAGTGGCTTCTAAGGGAAGATCAAAACCTTTCTGCAAAACCATCGTTTCTAAACGGACTAACATATCCTGTGCCGAATTCGAATGGCCAGTTGACAAGCTTCCTGCGTGCCCAGTATTCATAGCTTGCAGCATATCCAATGCCTCACCGCCACGCACCTCACCGACAATTATTCTCTCTGGTCTTGCCCGTAATGACGCACGGATCAAATCACTGACTGTTACTTGTCCAGCCCCTGAAGAATTAGCGTTCCTCGTTTCCAATGAAACCAAATTATCAATCCCAGGCAGCTGTAACTCTGCCGAATCTTCAATTGTAATCACTCGTTCATCCTTCGGGATCAAATTTGCTAACGCATTAAGAAAAGTCGTCTTTCCAGAACCGGTGCCACCGCTAATAAAGATATTGTACTTAGCGCGAACCAATTTCTCGAGACTTGCAACTATTTCACGCGGAAGTGAGCCATATTGAATCAACTTATCCATCGTCATTGGTTCTCTAGAAAACTTACGGATGGTTAAAATAGGACCATTCAGTGCTACAGGAGCTAGTACAACATTCACTCGTGAACCATCGGGTAATCTAGTATCAACAATTGGATGTGCCTGATTCACTTCCCGTCCCGCCATCCCAACAATTTTCTGGATCGTATGCTCTAAAACAGAGACATTAGCAAATTTCAAGTCCACCCGCTCTATTCGGCCCATTTTTTCGATAAAAATTTCATCATGTCCATTCACCATAATCTCAGTGATGTCTTCATTCTTGATAAGGACATCCAGCACTCCGAAACCACGGAATGAACTGAAGACTTGGTTAATCAATTCAACTTTCTTCTCGATTGAAATATAATACTGTTTCAATCGATCATTCACTATCTGTTCAATTTCATTTAAAAGTTGTTCATCTGAAAGTTGTGCCAATGGCATTGTTTGCGTGGCGATTCGTTTTATTTCAAGCGCAATTTGTTCAAACATTGTTGGATTAATTATTGAACGATACACGCATGATCACCACTTTGAGGATATAGAGGGAAGTCGGAAGTTCTAGCAATTTGTTCTGCGATGTCACGTACGGATGCCATACAGAATTCAGGAATCGTACCGATACAATGGATACCTTCCAGCGATTGTCTACTGGAAACAACATCAATCCAGCGATTATAAATTAAATACAA
>JAVBKE010000034.1:0-2595 GCA_031554185.1 Caryophanales bacterium | reverse complement strand
CGATCAAGATCCTGCGCATCCACGTGCTCGGCGCCCTGGTCCACCGCCCGACGCTTGACCTCTGGAACGACGGCGAGGCGGAGTTCCTGCGGGACCTCGTGACCCGATTGATCGCGATCGGACCGGGAGTCCTGCGTCCCTTCTCGACCGCGGACCGGTGGGTCCTGGACGCGTGCCTCGACGCCGCGTCCACGCCTGCCTCGCTCGTGGCCGCGACCGAACGCCGGGCGGCCGCCGGACGACGGGCCGGACTCCTCCCGCCGCGGTGGACCGGAGCCCTCGACCGGGAGAGCACGCTGCGCTACTTCGTGGCGGACAGGTTCTGGAGGTGAGCGTGACCGGTACCCTCCGCGTCGCGGTGACCACCGGACCGGTGCGCATCCCGCCGACCTACTTCGTCGTCAACCACCTGCTGCACATGACGGGAGTGGACGGTCGGCTCTTCGCGCTGTCCGCCGAGGTCGACGACCCCACCGTCGCGCCGCTCGTCGAGTCCTTCACCCCGTACGGTGTGCCCGGACTGCGCGGGACCGCCGCGGCCCAGGCGGCGGTCCGCCGTCAACGGGCCGCCGTCCGACGCTTCGCCCCGCAACTCGTGCACCAGCACTTCGGCACCTGGAGCCTGGCCGGTTCCGGTGCCGCCCGCGACCTCGGGGTGCCCTTCGTCGCGACCCTGCACGGCTACGACGTCTTCCGTCGCTCGGACGCGGTGCGCGACTTCTGGACCTGGATCACCGCCCGGAACCTGCGCAGTTGTGGGGACCGGGCCACGACCCTGCTCGCGGTGAGCGAATGGCTCGCCGGGGAGGCGGTCCGGCGCGGGTACCCGGCGGAGAAGATCGAGGTCCACTACCAAGGAGTGGACACCGACTTCTTCACGCCGGGGGAGCGGCCCGGACCGGAAGGGCCGCCGCAGATCCTGTTCCTCGGCGGGTGGGAGACCCGCAAGGGGGTCGCCGACGCGATCGAGGCCTCGATCACGCTGTCCCGGACCCTCCCGCACACCCTGCGGATGATCGGGGCCGGGTCGCAGGAGGCCCTCGTGCGGGCCGCAGCCGCCGAGCACCCGCACATCACGCTCGACGGACTGCGCGACCGCACCGGTGTGCGGGAAGCCATGCGCGGGGCCGACGTCTTCGTGCTGCCGACCCAGCGCGACGGGGAATGGCGGGAAGCGGCCGGACTGGTGACGCTCGAGGCCCAGGCCTGCGGCGTCCCGGCCGTCGTGTACGCGAGCGGCGGTGCCCCCGAGATGCTCGATCCCGGCGTGACCGGCCTGCTCGTCCCCGAGGGGGACCGGGTGGCGCTCGCCGGGGCGCTCGGCGAGATCCTCGGCTCCTCGGCGCAGGACCGTGCGGCCATGGGGCGGGCGGCCCGGGACTTCACGGTGTCCCGCCGCAGCATCCGCGGCAGTGCCGACGAGCTCCGGCGTCGCTACGTCGACCTGATTGACGCTCCACGATGACCCGTGGCACGGTGTGCTCCGGCCGGACCGACTCCCCCTCGACCACACGAATGGACCTCGATGTCTCGCGGTAGGTTGCTCATCCTCTCGTTCTCCTCGATCGCCTCGGACGCCCGCGTCCTCAAGCAGGTCGCGCTCTTCACCGAGCTGTACGACGTGGTCACCTGTGGTTTCGGTCCCGCCCCGGCCGGGGTGGTCGAGCACGTGCGGATCCCGGACGAGCACTCGAAGACCAACCCGACCGGCAACCTGGTGTCCCTGCGCTGGTACCGCCGGGCCTATTGGACGACCCCCGCGGTCGCGTACGCGCGCTCGGTCCTGCCGGTCGCCGACGTGGACGTGGTCCTCGCCAACGACGTCGAGGCGGTCCCGCTGGCCCTGGCCCTCCGGCCACGTCTCGGCGTGCACGCGGACCTGCACGAGTTCGCACCCGCCCTGCACGCGGAGAACCCGGACTGGAAGCGTCGGATCGCCCCGTACCTGGAATGGATCTGCCGCACGTACGTCGTCCGGGCCGCCTCGGTGACGACCGTCGGGCAGGGGCTCGCGGACGAGTACCGCGCGCAGTTCGGCATCGAGGCCGGTGTCGTGACCAATGCGGCCCCCTTCGCCGACCTCGCCCCGCAACCCGTCGCGGACGCGGCGGACGGACCGCTCCGGCTCGTCCACAGCGGGGGCGCCCAGCGCAAACGTCGGATCGACCTGTTGCTCGACGCGGTCGAGGCGACCGGCGCGGACGTCACCCTCGACCTGTACCTCATGGCCAACGACCCGGCCTTCCTCGCCGAGCTGCGGGAGCGTGCGGCCGGCTCCACCCGGGTGCGCCTGCACGACCCGGTGCCCTACGCGCACCTGATGGAGACCCTCAACGGTTGCGACGTCGGCCTGCACCTCCTCCCACCCGTCGACTTCAACTCGCGGTGGGCCCTGCCGAACAAGCTCTTCGACTACGTGCAGGCGCGGCTCGGCCTGATCATCGGCCCGTCGCCGGAGATGGCGACGCGGGTCCGCGAGTGGGGCGTCGGTGTGGTCACCGAGGACTTCACCGCGGAGTCCTTGACCGCCGTGCTCGACGGACTGGACCGGGACACCGTTCGTGGTTTCAAGGCGGCCGCGCACGCGCGCGCCCG
>JAVBKE010000023.1:0-94592 GCA_031554185.1 Caryophanales bacterium | reverse complement strand
TGGCAAGAAATCATTGCACAAATCTCGAGTAATTCGATTCATTGCTTGAAATTTTAGAACCTTATAAGGGCGTCCATATAAGTCACCTTCTTTCACTTGATCCTCCTTTAACCTTATAGTAATATTTTTATCGAAAAAAGTAAATACTTTTATAATTCATGACCGCATCCTGGGCATCGTTTTTTCTTTGGTGGAGGCAAGTCAATTGGTGTTGGTATATCGACACCTGTAAACATCTTGTATCTATTTTCTCTGTACCAAGATTTTCTTTCTCGCCTATTTGAAAAAATTATCGAACTAGAAATAATTAGTACTGAAAAAATAAATCCAATAAAGATTCCGACGACAGTAAACATTATTTCATCCATAATTCAAGTTTTTCAATTTCTTCTCCAAGTTTTTCAACCATATCATCAATTAAAATGTCCATTTCGTTGTCATAATCTCTTCCATCATTCCTATGCAAAGAATTTAATAGATTGATTTTGAGTTTTCTTGCATCTATACATGTAGTAATATAAGTGTTGATTGCATTACCAAGTGAGATAGAGTCATATTCTTTTGACTGGTCGGTGCTCCATGTTGGAATTGTTACAATAGATTCTTTCTTAAAAGAGTCTATTTCTTCATAAAACTTCCAGCCACGGTTTTCATAGTATTTGATTGTTTGACTTTTTAAGTTTCTCATCCCCACACCCTTCTTTCGATAGAATAAAGACCAGACGCTTGCCTACCTTTGTCGTCTCTGTCTTCAAATATAACTACTAGTTCGTCTGAGATGTCATTATTTTTCGAGAAACCTATTCTTATCGATGAATATCTATTGTCTAGGCCTTCAGCTAACCAAGTTCTCGGAGAAGACCTGTCGATTCCCGATAAAAGATAACCCTCTGGAATTGAGGGAAAGTTATCAGAAAAACTAGACTCATTTTTATTAACATTATAAAGTAAGTATCGATTTTTATCTTTTGCGTTAAGACTTTCCATTGTTTTTATATTTTCCTATATGTTCTTGGTTTATTTGGAACTGGAAGCATATCTCTACAAACTGGTCCATCGTCTTTTTTGTTTTCTACCTCTGTCGCTGACCAATCAACAACAGTTACAATCTTGAAGTCTTTTCCGTACACCGAAATTGCATGTTTTACAGCAAAATCAAGATGCTTATAAACTCCTGAATCTAGAAAGCAATCTTTTGATCCAGGGTATCTCAATATCTGATATTTTCCCTCAGATTCTTTTGCTTTTTCTGTAAATGTAAAATGTCTCTCTGGCATTTAATTCTCCAATTCTTTTGCTGTTTCCCTAATTGCCATCATATATTTATAGTCTAGGTCTTGCACCTCTTCAGATAGTTCATCGAATGGTATAAGTGAATGATGTTGAGGCATTGTCCGATTTTTATCGATTGCCCACGCATCGTGTACATCGATTAACTGTGTATCTTCACCCAATGTAATAACAAGAAGTGCGTATAGGTCGATTAAGTTGCTATTAACCCTAATCTTTTTTGACAGTAAAAACCTTGCTTTTTCTACGTAGTTCATTTCATTTCTCCTAATTTCATTTCTATCATATCAGAAACACTTCCTCCTCCGTTATAAAATTGAGTTTCTATCAGGTATTTGTTTTTTCCAATCTTTTCGACATGAATGTAGTCGTCATCTATGACATCAAGTTCTTTCAAATTTCCTGTATGAAATAGTCGATCAATAATCATCGTATAATCTGGGTGATCTACGTATGAATAATCGTCATCAAACATTAGAAGGTCGTCTACTGGAATGTCAAGATCTTTTGCTAGAGCGTGAATCTTTTCTTTTCCTGTTCTTAACTCTCTAAAAATTTCTGTAATTTCACCTTTATATTTGACTGTCTCGCTCATTAATTTATCCTTTCTGTATAAACTACCAATCTTTGACTATAAGTTCCTCTGGCAGCTTCGTATGATCCCGTGCAGGTAATAATGTTAACTCCCTCTGAAGAACCTTGAGCTGACAAAGCTCTTCTCATGTCTGTTTCATCTACTCCAGTAATTTCTTTGCTAATTACTCGATATTGATGTTCATTTCCATCAGAGTAAACTACAACAATTTGTCCAACTTGAATAGAAATTAAGTTTCCTAAAACTCCTGGAGAGTGACCATCCAAAAGAATCCCTCCTCCATTTCCGAACCAAGGACTTTCATTGAACCTTCCTACAGATGAACTTGGAACATCGATTGCATTGTTTGATAATCGTCCAACTGAAACTATATTTGAATAAATTCCGATAGACGGAATGCTTAGAATAGTTCCTTGAGGAATTTCTGGAGGTTGCTTGACTTGTCGAGGAACTGGTTGAGGTGCAGGAGATTGAGAAACAGGTTGTTCTTTTGTTTCCTCTACTTTTGCCTCTTCAATTTTTATTTGTTCAACTTTAACAAATTCAGGCTTTTCAAGATTCTTTATTTCAATGCCAGGATTGTCAATAGATGAAAGAGAAATCCACAAAAGAGCAAACAATCCTATGAATGACATGACCATCAAAAGAATTCTAATTTTCTTTGTCATTTTGCTTCCTTAAATTAAGTAACACGGCTGCTGCTGGTTCAACTCCAGCAGATTTATAAGTCTCGTACGAAAGAAGAAACGATAGAGCTTCTTTTTTTAATCGACGAAGTGTTTTTTCATCAGTTCCTGGCTTTGACCTAAAGAAATAACATATTGCATCAGCATATTCATAAATCAATTCTTCTTCGCTGTATTTAATCTTTTTAGATGTTTCATCTATTGATTGTTGAAGAGTTTTAGATAAAATGTTTGCCATTGTTTTCACCATTCTCTCTTCTGACAAGATTCTTTGTCTGGCAGAAAAACTAAGTCCCATTATCTCATTCCCATGCTACCGAGACGCTCTTCTACTGCGCCTCTTAGGATTAAAAGTCCATCAATCTCCCATGACAAGTCTTTTTGAAGCTGGTAAAGGTCTACAGGGTCCATCATCGAAATTTGACTTTCGATCATTTCTTCTTTAGTAGGGAGACGATGTTCCTCTTCTACTTTTTTTACAGCTTCAACGTCTCTTTCAAGTTGTTCTTTAAATGAGTTCGTCATATTCGTATGGATACCTAACAATTTTAATTAATTCTTTAATTTCTGGGTTTTCTGTCCGAGCATATAGCTTTTCCTGGTTTGGAGCATCAAACATTTGAATTATTCCAAGCCAGTTGTCTTTAAAGTTAGTGATAGACGCGATTCGATCTCGTTTTTCATCTACATATCTGTATTCATTGTCATATGTTTCCCATATTGCAATTGATTCTTCTACTAGTTCATCGAATGTTTTATCACTTATGCTTTTCATATTATTATTATATTCTTTATGAGTGAAAAAGTAAATACTATTTTCGTTTATGTGTTGTTGTTTTTGTGACCTTTTTAATTTTTCGTTTTTCCATATTTTCTTGTATAACTACACCAATAAATATGAGAATTACACAAAATATACAGAATACTACGAATACGCTTAAATATACAAGTATTTTCCAAGGCTCAAACATTTAATTTATCTTTCTTAAATAATTCATCATTAATTTCTTGCTGGCACATCTCAAGATTTTGGCATAAAATGTATTCTCCCTGAATTTTGACATATAATGTTCCGATATCTTCATCTTGATAAATCGGAAATTCTTTATAGTGACCAATCACGAATAAGGTATCACTCATTTTCAACCAATTTCCATTCGTTCCCGATTTTCTTGTATTTATATGATTCGTTCTTCACTTGTCCAAGAAGTTTATTTTCTGAAAAAACTTCAATCACTGTTTCTTCTATCGAGTCAGCATATGATTCTGCTTTTTTCAGTTTTGTAAATAAAGAAGCTTCCTTAGTGCTAGACTCAAGAACTTCATAATATTTCCCCATCTATCAACCTCCTTTTTGTTAATTTAATTATAAACCAAGAAGAATAAAAAGTAAATACTTTATTTGATTGCCCTAAGACGATCCACCATATCACTAAAGTACTGTGATTTGTATGATCCATCAGGAAACTTTTGGAAACTAAACCAGTCAGCTGCTGAGAAATTCAATTGTTGAACAGTTCCTAGAAAAAAAGAGTCTAGAGCATGGTTATCTTTTAAGTACTGATAAGAATTCCCTGAAGTTGTGATGACTACCATCTTTTTGCCTGTGAATTTCCCTTCAATCTCTGTTCCATTTACAACTTCATAAAAATCAGGTCCATATATGACTTTTTCAATCATCAGTTTTATTTTTGCAGGAAGATCATTCCAATAAATCGGAGAATAGATGATTATATTGTCGCATGCAAGAATAATTTTTCTTAATATTTCGACCTCTTCATTTTTGAACTCTGAATGTGTCAATGAATAATGCAGAGAACCTGGAAGAAGATGCATAATCTCTTGAAGAAGCTGGTTGTCATCTTTTTTTTCATAAGAGATAATTAAGTTATTCGCCATAAAAATATTATATTTAATCTTTGTTAAAAAGTAAATCTAAAAAGAGCCCCTTTCGGAGCTCTTCTTTTGTAGGTTCTGGTGTGAACTACGGAGTTGGAGTAGCCGGTGTAAGGCTTCCATTTTTGAACATTTGGAAGATAGCAACACCTTCTGGTGATTGACCAGTAAATGTAACTGTAACCGTTTGCACAATGTTGTCCTCGTAATCGATAGATGCAATCTTTGCAGTAGCATCGACCAATCGAGTAGTAGTATCACAACCAATAACCTCTAGGTCGTCTTGAAGACGTACGGTTCCACAAGCAGTAGCTGATTTGAAATCAAAAGCAGGATCTGTTGTTGTTTCTCCGGTCGACATAACGCCATCCGCTGCAACAGCTGCTTCAGGGAAGATTGCGCTTAGGGTAGGAATATCCGCACCCAAAATCGTAACATCCAAGCTCATGCTTGTTGTTGTAGGAAGGTCGTATGTTTTACCAGCAATAGTCGTTGGGTTTGAGCTATCGCTAGAGAAGTCCCATGAAAGTTCTGAAACGTCTTGGATTTCAACTGTACCGAACTTAATGGCAAATGGACCTGTGTTTAAAGCCATGTTATCTCCTTAGAGTTATTTGTTATGTTAATCTTCACCTTGCGGTTCTTCGATACTAGCATTCCTAATTATTATACCAACATAAATAGTTGTTATTTGTGAGAGTCGAGCAGTTCGATAAAGATAGTCATAGTTCCAACCATCCTATCTTCGGAGTCGAGATCAGAGTCTGTTGGAAACGAGTCACATTGAACATTGTAAACATCAAATCCTTCTAATAAAGGGCATTTTACAGCGTTAATTACTGATTCCATTTCGAACATCTTGTCGTCAACAACTTCTGTAGATTCGTTTCTGTAATGAACAATAAACGCATATCTTTTCGTTTTTCCCCATGTATAAAGTTGACGAGTTGGAGTTCCGCCACTTGGAATTAGCCAATAAATGTCATTGTCAGCAAACTTTGAATCTGGAACTTGATATACATAGAGGTTCGTTCCAAATGTTCCAAAACCGAGATCTTCCATGAATTTTATCATTGATTTTGTAATTGTTTGTGCCATATTTATTTCCAGTTTGTGTTAATTGAAGCGTAATTTGTCATTCCAGTTCGGTTTGTAAACGTAAATTGACGAGCTGTTGGGGTGTAAGAAACTGTAAGTAACTGCCCGTCGCTCCATGTAGGTTGAGCTCCTGTTGTTCCTGTACCTCCAGCAGCACTTACTCTGAAACTGCTATTGAAGAAGTTTTTAGTCGACTGAGCAAGAAGTAAAGGCCTGAATGATACAGGGATCTTGATTCCACTGATATCTTTAATTTCATTTGTTCCAGAGTATACAGAGTTAAATGGAGTATCAATTCCAAATTGCCACATTGACGTGTCTGATGCCATAGCCCCAGTCCAGGTATTGAATTGAGAAAAGTCAGAGACAGTTGTTAGAGCTCCAGCTGTGTCCATTGAATTAGACATAAATCCTTTGATGTCGAAAGATACAACTGGCCATGTGTTCAAGCCAGTAAGGTTGATTGGAGTTCTTGGTCCGCCTTGGTAAACAACTACTCCGTTATCAAATATTGTTGTTCCTCGGCAAACTGCTTTCAAGAAGTTAAACCCTACTATCGCGATTCTCAAATATGCAAGTCCTGAAAGATCTAAGTTCATTGAAGTTCCATCAAACGCAGATTCTAAGAATGAGTTTCCAATCTTTTGCCAAGTGAAGTCTTGGGCGAACTTTGCTGTTCCTGTTAAATATGTCGAACCAACAAACGAAGATGCTAAAATTCCTACCTGACTTGTAACTTCTGTTTTTGTTTTTTGAAGCATTTTTGCATGGAACTGAGATTTGATTTCACGAAGACACAAACAATATTTTGGATAGCCAACTGATGGACCATCTTTCCATGTCCCACCAAATGCATAAAACCAACCATATGCCGTCAAATCATAGGGAACAATTATTATCTCATAGTCTGTAAATGGTAATCCATATACATGATCGTGCCTTTGATCTGTCAAAGGAATTGAACTTCCTACTGATCCCGATGCCCTCTCGTATTTTCCATCACCCCAATAAATAAGCCAATCATGAGTTTGATTTAACTGATTCCATGAAATACCAAAATTTCCGTCTTTATCTGTTTTGATTTTCATTTTTATGCAGTTGTCTACTTTTCCAGGTGAATGAGGTAGAATAATTTGTTTTCTTTGTGTTTGAATACCAGTTTTTACAGGAATTGTTTTTCCAGCAGATGTTTCGTTGTAGCCGCCAAGTGTACTTTGATCAGCTTTGAATAGCACAGTTGAAAGATCTCCAGTTCCTGTAGCACTTGTAGGTCCAACAGTAAGTGTATTCTGATTGTAAGTTCGTCCATCAGTATAATAGTGCCAGATTTTAATCGTATCGACTTCATATAATCCAGCAAGATCAACTGTGACTGTTGTGTAAACTGCTGGAGTCGAAGAAACACCAAAATATTTAGAACTGCTTACTGTGCCATCTGTAATTACTTGAGGATTATTGTTTGTCCCATCGATCATTGCATTTCCAGCATAAGTCACTGTCTTGCCGAGAGCAACATTTTTACTACTTGTCGTCAAGTATAAAGCTCGAGCTAAACTTGGAGCAAAGTTGAAAGTTATAGAACTTCCTGTAGGGTTTGTAATCTTAATAGTTCCACAGCCAATTGTGCCAACAGTCCCACCAACACCCGATAGTGGTTGAAGAGTCTGGCCATTTCCTGGAACAGACGTGACACTTTCAAAAGGAACTGTCCAGTCCATTTTTCTCATTATTCCATCTGCTAGAGAATAAAACGTATTAGCAACGAACATTGGGTTTGTTGTCCATGTGACTTGCCTTGTTGGATCAACATTGTATGTCTTCGTTTCTCCTGGTCCAATTGTTTGTGACACAGGTGTCGATGTAGATTCTGTTAAATAATCTGGTGTTGTAGCAAATGCTTGGATTTGCACCCAGTGACTCGATGTATTCGCTGAGCTTCCAGCAATTCCATTTTTGATATATCGAATCTTTCCAAAGTCTTGTTTCCAGATTTTTAAACCACCTAAAACTTTCTTTCTTGTAGGCACTCCATTTGTCATCGTACTTTGTTCACCAAGTCGGTTTGGAATTGCAGATGAAAGAGTTGTCGCTGACTGGTTGTTTAAACTTGCGGTCGATTGATAGTTGTTCGAGACAACAACTTGAACAAAGTATTGGGTATTGGCATTTAATCCTGAGATAGTTTCAGAGACCATTCTTGGTTGTGTTGAAGAATAATCTAAATTAACTGTTTTTGCAATTGGTCCTGAAGGCGATCCAGTTCTAATAACAATTTGCCATGTCCAGTTTCTACCATCTCCTCCACCATATCCATCTTTGAAACAAGTTTTTCCATTGATCGATGAGTTGTATGTTCCTGTGTTGATATTTCCTTGTTGGTAATCGTCGATTGTCGCAGTGACAGAAATTGATGTCATACCAAGAGATGAAACACTGTATCTTAGGTTTTTAGGCGGAGTAATCCGATATGACATTGGGATATCATCTGTGACTGTATAATAATCGGTGTCCCAAGCAGCTTCATAATTATCTCCGAACCTCCATCTTGTAGAGAACTGAGAATCAGCTTCACTGATATAAAGTGAATAATCTCTTTGGCCAGATGAAAATGTTTGATACATACAAACACCACTTTGATATCCAGCCCATGTTTGTCCTCTATCGATGATGTGATTCCATCCGCTAGAAGTTGTCTTCCAGTCGTAGTCTACGTATGCTCGATAAGTAGGTAGGAATTTTTCTGGTCCCCATGAATAATAGAAATATCCATACTCCATATACAAATTTGCAGTATTTGAAGTTCTTCGAGAAAATCTGATTGGGTAACCTGTAGAAACAGAAACATCTAAAAATTCAGCTCCACAACCAAATGGTGAAGTTCCGAACGGTACATGATTCCATGACTGAAAAGCCATTTTCTAACTCTCCACTAAGAATGCCAAAACTGTTTTTCCTTCATGAGGAGCAGGAGGCGAATCAGGGTTTGTATAAGTAGTAACCTCATAGTCAATTCCTCCTAGAGAAGCTGGACCCTCATAAGATGTAACTGCATCGGCGCTTGGAGGAGTTTGATATGACGGAACTCCGTTTGTGTTTGTTGTTAGAACTAATCCTTGAGTTGTAGTTGAAGGAATTTCTAAGAATGGACTCGTTCCATTTCCAAGAAGAACAGATCCAGGAGTAAATGTTGCACCTCCAGTACCACCAGCGGTAACAGGGATTGAACCACTCAAATCTTCAGCTCTTGGTTTTGGTGAATCCATAATTACCCAAGCAGAAAGTGTATAAGTGATAAGAACAGGAGTACCAGTTTTAAATATTGTTGCAATATCTAGAGGAATAATTGATCCATCTGATGTTTTTCTCTGGAATAGCATCGGATTTCCTGAGCTATTGATTTCAAGAGTCATTGTTGTTGACGTTGATGCACTTGTCGGAATAAGGATAATTGGTTGACCAAGTTCAATTGTGTCCATGTCAATATCATTTGACCCACCAATATAATTATCTCCTGACTTTGAAATAGGAACTATCGGAACTCCACTTCCTTCACCTTCAGGAATTACTGGTTTATTTTTGATGTAATCATCTGCTGTGTCGTCAGTTTGATTCCAATCAGATTGAACATTTACCTCAGCTCCTGTTTCAATTCCAGAAAGCTTTGTTTTTTCTGAATCAGTAAATGCATTTGTATCTGGGTTTGATTCGTATTTTTGTTTGATTGAAGCAGCTGTTTCTCCTCCAGTCGCACCATTGTCTACCCACTCGCCATTAATATCGTCCCAAATAAACTCATGCAAAACTCCGCCAACTATCACCTCAGCGTACCAACCATCTTGTCCAATTGGATATGCTAAGATTAACTCAGACTCAGAGTTAAATCGACCCTTGAAATTAGAAGAATCAAGTCCAGCTAGTTTTTCTTTTTCTTCTGTCGTATAATCATTTGCTGATAGACCTTTTCCAGCCTCTTTATCTACTTTGTTTTCAAGAGATGTTTCTAAATCAGATAGTTTTTGCACTTGAGCTGGTGTCATAAAACCAGATTTAGTTAAGTCAGCAATTGGAATTGTTACGTTTGCTGAACTTGCTAAACCTGTCCAAAGATTTTTTAAATTAAGTGTTAAAGTTCCAGTTGTAGTTGTTGAACTTATTGTTGCACCTGTGACAATAGTTGTATCAAGTCTTCTTACTGCATCCATGTCCTCGTCAGTGAATGAGTTCGTGACAAATGTCCAATCACCTTCTGAAAATGTATCAGTTGACGTGAAACTATTTGTTGTTTTGTAGATCTTTCCATCTTCAAAAATCGGAGTATCTTTTTCGTAAAACGTATTTGCTTCAAATACTGGAAGTAAAGTGCTGCTTATTTCTTCCCAATTAGAAGCTGTCCATGAGCCTGTAGAAGTGAAAGCCGAAATAGCTCTATAGATTTTTCCACCATATACACATGTTTCCCATTTTTCGTAAACATAATTTGGTTGAAAATCTGGAACAATTAAATCGACTTCGTCCATTTCTTGCCAGTTGTCTGGGGTAAATGTTGTTCCTGAGGTGTGATTACCTTTTGACCGATAAAGTCTTCCATTGTAAAAAACTACTTCGTCTTTTACATAATCAGTGTTTGGCTCCCAATCATGGAAAGTCGTTCCTTCAAGGACTACGTCTCCTGTTTGAGGACCAATTTGATCACCCTTAATTCGGACCGATAGAACAGCGTCATCTCTAAAAACGTCTGTTACGATAATCGGAACATTATTTTCTTGTAATTGAACTGTAATTTCACTTGCCATTATTTTCTCTTTTTGCTGATTATCATTATGACAATTATACCATTTTGAATAATTCGTTAATTATAGTATTTACTTTTTTGTGAAGATTGACTATAATTAAAAAGTTATCAATTAATTAGTTTGCACTAACTAATGTAAAATGATTGGTAGCTAAATCTGCGAATTAAAGGCTCAGAAATGGGTCTTTAATTCTGTGGTGGATAAATAACCATCTTTGGCTAGAAAGAATCACCAGCGACTTCTGGTGATCTCGTAGATACACTAATAGAGCTCCATATTTCAGGAGCTCTTATAGTGAATACTAGATTTTTGTTTTTGTTTTTAGTTTAGCTCGAAAGTTCTAAAACTAAGGAGTTGCAGGTGTCAAACCTGAGATAACCGTTGGATCAGCGATGTAACCGCCACGGAAGAACGAGCCACGTAGGACCAATTCGTTTCGTTGGTAAGCTGATCGAACTTCACCATTGATTTCGTAAGAAGCAGAACCGTCAACGTCGTATTGCAGACCACCAGCAACTTTACCACGGAATTCTTCGAAGTCACCATAGAATACTGGAGAAGTAATATCTACAGATTCAACAGTTCCAGCCAAGTTTTCAGCTTTGAAAGTTCTCTTGTCGCCAGCTACACCAAGTGTAGGCAATAGGTCGTTTGGAACAATCGCGTATGAGTAGCCAAAGATTGTAGGAACTTCACCGTTGATAAAGATTTGCCCTAAAGGACCATCAGTACCAGCTTGAAGTGCGAAGCTTTGGATAGCTGCGAAAGTTTTAGAGTTGAACAAGAACTTACCGTTAACAACTGAGTCTGAGACTTCTGTTGTTGCTTTCAAGAAATCAACTAGAGCTTCGACTGAAGAAGCTGGATCGAATTCAACAGCTTGACCTGTTGCATTGATAGCTTGTTGTAGGCGAATAACAACCAATTGAGCTTTTTTGCGGTCGTAGTCAGTTCGGTAACCAGCAGCAACATCTTGTAGGATGTCAGCAGCCAAGAATCGAGTAGCAGCAGTACAGATAGGAGTAACAGCAGCCAATTCTTCTAGACGAGCAATACCTTGAGTAAGTTCGTATTCTGAGATTGGTTTTAGGTTTCCATCAGCACCGTCGTCACACATCTTAACGTTTTGCATGTCGATATCGCCAACGCGAGTTGCCCATGCAAATTCTAGACGATCAGTTTCTGACCAATCTGTCATTTCCAACAATTTAGCATAGTTGGTTCGCTTGCCATGGATCATTGTGTCCATTTCTGGCGGTAGAACGAATGTTCCAAGAGATTCGATCGTCATCGTGTTATCGATGCGACCAGCTTCGATCAGTTCGTTGTAGTTGATCTTGTTGATCTTCTTCAACTCTTGAGCTGATTCGACTGAGCCTAGGCGTTCTGAGTTCCAAGCAGCCAAAACTTGAGCATTGTATCGGGTCTTCCAGTTCTTCAAAGAGTTTTCAGCTTTCACATCTTCTTCTTTTACTTCTGGAGCTTCAACTTTTGCGTCAAGGATCGAGTTAACTCGTTGCTCAACCAAAGCATTGATTTGTTCTTCGGTCATTTCATTTTCCTTTTTAATTTGAACCTCTTTCTTTTCGGCAGGTTCTTCTTCCGTTTCCTCAACTTTCACTTCAGAAACTTCTTCTTTAACTTCGACTGCTTCTTCTTTTACAGGTTCTTCAGTTTTGTTTTCGATTTTTTCTTCAGTTTCAGAGGATGGAATGGAATTCACTTCAACTTCATCGACAGGTTCCTCTACAGGTTCTGTCAAGACTTCGTCAGAGATACGTTCCAAGATATCGACTATTTTCGTTTGCTCTTCAGCCAGCATGTCAAGCTTTTCGTCCGTTTGTTGTTGGTGAGCTTCGATAGCACTCATTCGTTCTTCCATAGGAATTCCGGATGTGTCTTCGTCAGCAACTTCAACAAGTGGATCGATGATCTCTTCATCGGCATTATGAACTGTTTCAACAGCATTGGTTTCTACTTCTTTAGTTTCCTCAACCTTTGGTTCTTCAACCACTGGCGTTTCAACTTCAGGAGCTTCTACTTCTGGTGTTTCAACAACTTCAGGAGCAACAACTTTATCGTTGTCTTCCATTTAGTCTCCTCTTATGTTAATGTGTTTTGATTTTGCATCTCAGGGATGTCTTTATCACTAAAATAGTACCATAAATAAATATTTTAATTATGGAGTGATGTGTTAAATAATATCTAGATTTCGCAAAAGATCAAAGTCTTCTTTTGCAAGATCTCTTTCAAGAATATTGATAATTCGCAATCTTAAAATAGGAGGAATGTCATACCCAGAAGCTATCATTCCTGCCAATGAACAAATAGTGTCACTGTCACCTGGAAGAGTTAAGCATTCATTCATCACTTCTTTAAATGAGTCTCCTGAATTAAAAGCAATAAGTGCTCTTTGTAAATTAACATCTGCGTCGTTTGAATAACCAATGTCAATTCCATTATTCAAAGCTTGAATTGTTCTTGTTCTCTGTTTAAGTCTCTCAGGTGAGAGTTCTATGTCACCCATAATAGACATCAAAGCTTTAATAGATTTTATTGCAATCTCAGAGTTGTGTGTCTCCTTTGAAATAAAATATGCAAAAGCTTTTTTTAGCTTATCACCATAAACAAACTGGAATACTGGAGAAAGTTTTGTAATACAACCAGATCCTGATGATTGAACTTCTTTAGTTGTTCCATCAATAAACTCTAAAAACATCGACCCATAATTTCCCATTGGATATGTTTCAACAGATCTTTTAAATTCGCTAGAAAGCTGTTGCTTAAAATACTCAAAGTCTAATTTCGTTTTCTTTCCAGTTGGAAACATAGCTCTTAAAACAGCTATTGTTAAAAACGTTTCATCTGTAGGAAAAAACAAAGACTCAAATTGTTTGTCACTTACCTGAGTTAAATCTTGAATGTCATTTTCAAACTCAAAATATGAACCAATAATATCACCAGCAATTGCATGGAAGACAATGTTATTGTTTTTGTTCATGACCTAAGACCAAACTAATACACTCGTCAAATGATAAATGTTCGATCTTTTTGTCTTTTTGTGCCTTAGTTTCACCTGGAACGATATCCAATAATTTCCCATACATTTGTCGTTTAAATTCTAGGACTTTCTTAAATTCGATCTCGGTTAACTCAGCAGCTGGTTTTCTCAGTAATTCTTCCACAACAACTCCTTTTTAACCTTTATATATTATATATCATTTCTAACAAAAAGTAAATACTATATGTCCAAGATAATCTCTGACTCAGAGTATTGACCAGGTAGAAAAATCTCGTTATTTGCGACCATCTTACTTACAGGAACTGTCTTTCCATAAACCTTGTTTCCAAATGTAGAAGCAACAGCTTTGCTCGTTGTCCAAGACTGAAGGCCTTTTGGAAGTTTATCAGAGTTTTGTCCTCTATAAACCTGCAACTCTTTTACTCCTTGTTCGTGAAGAACTGATTGTTGGAACGCTCTTTCAAGTTTCATCTCAGGAGTATCAATAACCTTTTTCAAGCTTGGTTCGATCATATATTCTCCATTGCTATTTCTTGGACCAACGCCATCAGTCCAATCGGAAAGATATTGATGAGTTTTAGATTGCTCTAGTCCTTGAGATTCATATAGTCTTTTTCGTTCACGACTAATTTTATCTTTGACAATTTGAAGTTCTCTTTCTTTATCGAGTTTTTCAGGACTTCCCCAAAACATGTTGTCTGCTTGATCTTGAAGTTTTTGCTGGACTTTTAAAAGAGTAGAGGAATTTTTAGCAGCAATTTTTAAAGGCTCACCATAAGTCTTATATGGACCAAAAGTATACTTGCCATCTTTAGAACGATATGGATTTCCCTTTATTGCATTTGCTTCATCTACCAACGCATTAGTAACATACCGCTTCATGCTATCTCCGAATTTCTAGTTCATAATAGCATTTGCAATTGACGTGGACAACTCCATTTCGAATTGCTTCATAAGATGCTGTAAATGAGATTGTTTTGTTTGATCCATTGTCTACTGTGATTGTATCACCATAGTTTATAAAGTTTGATGTAAATGGAATCCAACCTTCATCAACAATGTTTTCACATATAGGGCAAGGACTTCCAGTAGAGCTTACAAGTCTCTTGTATGATTTATCAAGAAGATTAAGCTTCTTTAAAAATTCATAATCAGCCATGTACTGAGAGTTAGAGATTGACCTAGCTATTTCGTTATTCACGATTGTATTGGCTCGTTTTCTACTCAAGTTAACATATTCATTTCGAATAGCTTTTTGAATTTCAAACCTGTTGTAGCCTTTGTCGATCTTGCTTTGAACTGACTTATAAACCTTTGACATGTCCTTCATGAAGGAGTCGTCTTTCATCTTTGTTTTCACTTGAGATGCTGTAGGCTTTTCGTCAAACCATTTATTACCTTTTTTCCAAGAGTCTTGAACTTTTTCTGTAAACAGATCTGTAACAATTTTATTTTCTGCTTTGTTTGCAGATTTTACAATGTCTTTAAAGATTGTATTGACATGAGATGTTGCAGCTTTTCTGGAGGTTTCATCAATCCATTTTTTAATTGACGCAGTTCCCATTAAATTAACATCTGCTTTTTTACCTAATTCTGACGATGTATCTTGAATTCGGTTTTTACCAATAACTGGCAAAGCCAAAAACCAATATTGTCTGAATAAATTATAAAGATTTTCAATTAAACTGTTTTCATCATCCTCAGAAATAACATCAGATCGTTCAATAGCGTTCTTAGCGACTTTGTTGTTTGCTTTTTGAATTGCTAACAACTGCACCTTACGAATTCCTTTTAAAAGTGTTTCTTTTGCTTTTATAAGTTGAGCTTGTTGTGTCTTAGAATAGTCATCTAATTCACCAAGATCATTAAGCCGCTTAGAAAACACAGAGTTAATATGATCATCTATTGTAAATTCACCACCATCGTGAGTATGATTCTCAAAATCGATTTCTTTTTGATTTGTTGTCATTGGAGAATTCTTACCATAGTCAGCTCCAGCAACTTTAAGTTTCTTACCAACTAAATCTTGAAATGAGTCAATGATTTCTTTGTCGTCTGCATCTTTTTTGACATAAACCAAAGAAACATGCGGAGTGTAATCTGGAAATTTCTGGTCGTAATGAGGTAGCTCCAAGAAAGCTTTATTCATAGCTTCTAGCTCTGGGGTCTTTTTTACCTTAGCGACGATTACATCAGAGTCGTCATTGTCTAGGTCGAATTTTTCAATTGATTCGATCTCTACTTCTTTTGGAACTAAATCTTTAAAAAGTTTTTTAATATCATTTTTATAAGCTTCCTCTTTCAAACCATAAACAACAGTGAAGTGAGGATTTTCTTGTCCTGGACTGTTCGTTGCCTCTTGTTCGGCATCCATTAAACTTTCATCTGCAAGCTGAATTTTCAATTCATCACTTAGCCTGTCAGAAACCTCAATAGGCGTTACCTTAGCTCCTACCCAACCTTGATGCTCTTCGGTGATCTTTGGGCTAAAATCGTGTTCATCTTCAATATTATTTGTGACAACATCTTCCAGCGAATTAATCACTTCGATATCACTTGGATCGATCTTCATTCCCTTTGGCATAGTCACGATAAATTCATCTTTTAACGATCCAGCTTTTCCTCTAAGGACCTCTGTAGAATAGACTATTTGATCTACTGGAATTGTTTTCTTAATAACTACAGAGTCTGATATGTCATCTGGAGCAGTAAATGAAGCACCATCAGCGTAATCAACTGCAGCATAATGATCTCCTGTAAATGAAGTTGCGTAGTCAGGTCCAAGATCTATCGATTTCCCGCTTTTTTGTGCTTCTTTTAGTTTTTTTGCTTGATCCCCATAGACACCTCTTTCAAGGGTAATCTCCTTAATTCCTGCTTCGTGAAAATATGCTTGCTGAAGAGCATTCATCAACTCTAATTCTTTTGAGTCTTTGTTTTTAATGTGATCTTCAATTGTCTTGTAGTCATTTCCTACCCAATCACTTTCCATCGTCATCAACTTGTTGTAATCACCACCATTTGCTTCGATGTAATTCTTGATTACTTCTCCTGACTTCTCTTTAAGATCTTGCCATTGATTATAAAATTCCTCATCAGACGCCATCGACGCCATCTTTTCTCTCTTCTTATATTGTTTCTCAAGAAGTTTGTTCATTGTTTGGCAAAGCTTTGTCGTTTTTTCCAAACCTGTGTATTCTCCATAAGGACCATAAGTAAACTTTCCAACTTTATCATGGTGAGGGTTTCCTTTTGGGGTTGCGTTTTCTTCTATGATAAGGTCGCTTACGTAATTTTTGTCATGAACATAATTCCGAACAAAGTTCTCTGGAACTAATAGTTTATCAGACTCTTTTAAGTCGACTGCGCCATCCATTGTTTCCTTTGGAGTTTCGTCAACTGGTTCTTCTTCTTCTTCTTCTTCAGGTGAATTAATTCCTCCAGGAACATCTTCTTCTGTTTCATCTTGAGAAGAGTCTTCATCAGGTACCAGAGCTGTATATGAAATATCACCATACATGAAATCTTCAGCTGATTGAGCTGTGTAACCTGAATAAACGATTTCTGTAATATCGTCGAATAAAAGTTTTTGAGTAGTAAGTTTTTCTTGAACATCTTCAGGATCTGTGAGATCTTTAATGTCAAGTTTTAAATTATATTTTTTTACAGCTTCAGGATAGTGAATTCTAAAATCAAGGTTTAGTGAGCCAACAACTCGTTTTGCCAATGGAAGAATAGTTTTTTGTGTAAACTTCTTGTCTTGGACTCGAGCTGTCTCTCTTGTCGTTCCTGATTCTTCGATACCAAGAATAGTTTTTGAAGTTCCTGTAATGGCATAAATTGTTTGTCGATTAATTTCATTTAAAGAAGGAAGAGAAGCTTTGTCTAAACTTTGATTTGTTTCTTTGTAATCAATCGCACCAGCACCATTAGCAACAATAGGTTTTCCAGCTTCATGTTGAGAAATTCTTGCAACCAAGTTATCGTATTCATCTGGAGAAAGTTCTTGCTGGGAACTAATAATTGCAGGGGTATTGATGTTATTGATTAAAGCAGCTTTTGCATAGTCGCTGCCTTTGTTAATCGTATATTGATAATCTCTAGCAGCATCAAAAATAGAATAAGGTAATTCCTTGTTCATCGGATTCTTATTTATCCTGTGAATAATTTGGTCTACTGAGAATTCCCTGTAATGAGTGCTATCTACTTGCTCTTTGTAGCCAACAACTTCTCCATAACCATTCTTCAAAACAGTCATGTTTCCAGCATCTAAAACTTCGATTGATTGAGGCTCCCCGCAATAAGTCAATACTTGTTTGCCAGTTTTTGGATCTTTTTCATACACAACTCTTCGCAAAATGAAAATAAAGTATTCACCAAAAATATCGTAATCGGCTAAGATGTCGTGCCAAAAATCGTATTCTTCATATCGTTGAGAATTCTCGATCATTTTGATATAAGGGTGATTTACTGTAACATTCTCATCTTCTACGTCAAATGCTGGCATGACAGATTCTTCACAAAAAGAAGCAAAGTTATCTGCTCGAACATTCAGCGCTGCGTATAACCAACCAGAGTATGAAGTTTCCTTGTTGTCTTCTTCATCGATGATTATCGTTCTCTTGGCTTTCGCATTTCCATTTCGCAAGTAATCGTTTGACAACCTTCGATCGTTTTCTATTGTTTTTTCTTTGTTTCTGTTTATGTTGAAGATTTTTGCAAAAGGATTCATAATTATTATTTATTATATCAAATTGATTAAGTTGGACCACACCTTAACAAATAGGCAGGATAGTTTATTTTATTTAATTAGTCGTTCGTAGGCGCCTGAATGCCCTGTTCTGAGTTCTTGTAACTTCATGAACTATTGCGTCTTTAAGTTTTTCATTCTGTTTTTGATTAACAATTGCGATGTCAATCAACGTAATTAACGCTGTTTTCAGTTGATCAAAGTCATCGTATGTTGGGGCGGCTTTACCAGAAATGAAGCCGCCTGTCTTTCCGTTGTCCTCTGACATTGTAATACCCATAAAATCTCTCTCCATAAAGAAGTCATTCACGGGTGTAAACTTCTCGATTTGATCTGTAACATCAATTCTTATAACTGGATCATTACCCATTTTTGGGCTGAGTGGTTTTTGAATTATTAAGTGACAAGTTAACTTAGTCTTGTTAGAGCTGTCGCTGTTAGTAGACATATATTCTCCTTGTTTGTCCTGCCTAGTTGTTAAAGTACGGAAGTCGTACCAGACTATTCAATCATACCACGCACTTTACATGAAGTACACTATTTCTTTTTTGAAATGTCTTTGTTTTTGACTGCGTGACGAACTCTTTTTTCTAATGCATCCAACATCGGATACGAACCATAACCAAAAATTCCAGCAATAGCAGCTGTCATTGACCCGTCCATTCCGATTGAATTGCAGATCAAATAAGCCAAAACTCCGAGAAATGCCCCACATAGTGCTCCTCCAATAAAACCAGGAATCGATCGATCCTTTTCCCAGTCTCTAATTTCCCTCACTAAAGCACCCATTAAAGCTAAACAAGCGTGCAAGATGATTGTGAATAAGTCTATTGGTTGATGCATTATCTCTATCTTTTCCCATTACCCTGTCTCGTTTTTTTAGCTCTTTTGATTTGGTCCACCATTACGAACTCAATGATAAAAACTCCCACCATAGTTTGACTTAAAATCACTAAGATCCTGTTAAAGCTTTGATTAGCTGCATCTTCAGTTGATCCTACTAATAATAAGAATTGATCTTCTTGTCCTGCAGGAATCCATGTGAAATAATATCTAATTGGTGAACTTGAAAACTTTAGTTCAGATCCTTTACCATAATTTGAATAGATCTCTCCACTCTTAGAATTTAACACTTGCTCTCTAATAGCTGGATCATCAAACGGATTAGGTTTATTTTCATTTCGATCATTTATTACGTTTAAATCTTTATCACCTAAAACTGCAACAATTTCTGGCTTGCAATCTAATAATTCAGCTGAGTGAGCCATTGATGCAACATATGATTCCCTGTATACATTCCAATCTCCATCCCTTAAAACAAAATCGTTGATTGATTCTTCTACAATTTGAGCTGAGGTTTTGTTGTATTCATAAATTATATTTGATTCTGCTTTTCGAAAGTCCAAAGCAAGCATATAAAGATAAACGGCACCTAATAACGTTAAAATCACTGGAATTAGATATAACCATTTCCAGTTGCTTGCTTTTTTTATTTTCACGAGTTATCTCCTTGCGATTTTTATTCTATTTTCGGTAGCCTTGTTTATCGCTGCCTGTTTAGCCTTATTATAATCTGTAAGAATTTTTACGCTTGAGAATAATTGATCGATTTTTTGGTTTTGCGATTCAATTATTTCGTTTTGAGATTTAATTATAGTTTTTATTTTTTTGATTTCAGAAGCTTTTGCAAATTGATTTGGATTATATGCAACTTTGTTATTTAAAGCAAACAGAGAGTCTCTAAGATAGGTCTGGATTGATGTTTGACCATCTTCTTCCATAGGAATATCTTTACTAGTTATCTTGATGTTTTGATTGACTGGTAAAATTCCATTAACTGTTAAACTTTTTTGAGATTTTGGATCTTTGATTTCAATATCTTCGATAACTGGATTGTCTAACAGGGCCCTAAAGTCTTTTTCAAAATTCTCTAACATAGTTTTTTCTACTTTATCTTTTTTATTTTTGTTAAACAACATGATTTAAGCTGTCGCCCAATAGTTAGTCATATATATTGTGTCAAAGCATATCCCAAAGCTTTCTCCGGCTTGTTGACCATTCACCAAATACAAAATTCCTTCTGAGAATCTTATGACCCTACTGTTTGAAGTATCTCCAGGCTCAGACCTTGCATAGATAAAGATCTCTGTATCTGAAGCAAACTGTTCGTCGACAGAGCCAATGATAGATCCTGGTGGAATTGCTGCATCTCCTAAAACAGATACATTGAACTTTAAGTTAACTGTTGCTCCCGATCTTCTGGCAGAGTTTTCGAATTCATCGACAATATTTAGTGAGTGTTGAATTGCTCCTTCTACTCTTCCTGATTCTTGAGAAACATTTCCTAACCATAAATTTGTTGCTTCTTTTGCTGTGTCTGTTCCACTCAAACCTAATGCTGTTAACGATGCATTGTCTCCTGACCCATTGTCAACTTGAACTAACGTTGGTCCAACATTTGTAAAATTATTTCCGTCAGATGTTACTGCTAGTCCTGAATAATCAAATGTCGAAGTGTACCCAGTTGCTTCGTCACCCATCATGATTTTTTGAAGATCTGTACCTTTATCACCAGAGTTTAAAACTTGTTCTAGAGTTGGAATTGACGAACTTCCTCCAGTAGAAAACGTAGTTGAAATCCCAGATTCATCTGTGTAAGTGTATGTTCCATCACCGTTATCAACCAAAGGCGACACAGATTCTTTTATGTCGACTGTTTCACCGTTTCCTTCATGAAGAGAACCAATTTTGTGAGTACCAGAAGTACTTGTATATGTGATAGTTTCTATCTGGTTGAACATCAGGTCTAAACTGTCTGTGAAAGCTTTCTGAGACATCACTGACGTCGTCGATGATCCTGGAAATTGTACAACTGTAGGGCCAGCAGCATTGATCACTGTCGATGTACCAGCTTCATTTGTGTAGGTATAGGTCTTGTTTCCGTTATCAACCATTCGAGTAACAGTTTCGTTGACAGCCCTCTCCACAGATCCTCCATCTTGGAAATAACCAATTCTGTGAGCATTTGCAGGAGCAACTGAATCTGTGTATGTAACATCAAGTATCGACGCCTGAATAGCATTGATCTTAGACGTAACTGCATTTTGAGACATTACATTTGTAACAGATGTTCCAGTAGTTTGAACTACAGGAGGGATTGGAGAATTTGACCAAACTGCTTTTCCACTTATCGTTTGGATAACTGAGTTTTCAGTTTCTGAAGGTTTGATGTCATTGGGATTTACTTGTGTTTTTGTCATAATTTCTCCTATGATAATTGCAGTTCATTAATTAAGAATGATACACCGTACATCGAAATCCATTGATCAGTAGATCCTGCGATTCTTGCTGAGATTTGTCCATTTGCTGGGTTAATCATCATTGTGCCAGATGAAACTGTTCCCGATGCAGCTGTTTGAAATATCAAACCACCTGTGCTATAATAATCAGCTCTTGGCCAATACTGGCTAGGAAGAGTCGCGATCACTTCGTTCGCTGCCCATGCTGACCCCTTAGAAGCAAGCCCTATTAAGTGAACTGTATTTCCTTCTACTAAATATTTGCAAGGTCTGTCAGCTGAGAAGTTTTTCCATGAATTATTAAATGTAAATCCTGCTGATGTTTGTCGAGGAGGCGACATATATTGTCTTCCCTGAACAGTGACAGACATACACATCCAAATATCTCTTGATGCATCGTATTTAAATTCAACATGTTGGATCTTTCCATTGATTCCTGCTGCAGGAGGAGTTGCTGCGAATGATTCTACGTTTCCCCATACCACCATCCTATTTCCACTATCAGAAGATAAAACAACTGTAGTTATCATCCCAGGATAGAATATTTTTTCTGGATTATTTGCTGCTGTCATTAGACCAATTTGAGTATATCCAACAATAGCAACTGTTACCTTAGTCTGAGTTCCTGGCTCGATTTCATAATATCTCCCTAAGTCAGTCCCATTTACCTCTTTGACTCCAGAAACTAAATTCGGAATTTGAATTCTATCTGCTGTGGTTACTGTTATCAATCTTCCTGAGATCTCAGATGCTTCAAGTTGAAGAAAGTTTCCAAAAATATCTGAAAAATATCCTGTTCCTGGACTTATTGCTGAATACCCAGCGTCAGGATTGTTTATCGAAAAACCAGAATAATTAAAACTCGAACCAGACTCTCCGTCGGCAAAATCAATTGACTGAAGAGATCCTCCAATGTTTCCTGAATCAAGGACTTGTTCTAGAGTAGGGATTGTACCACCAGAGTTTGAAGACCATTGGGTTTTCCCATCTACAGTTTTTAAAACATCTCCATTTGTTGATGATTCTTTGATATCGATTGGGTTTAATTGAGTCTTTGCCATGGTGTGTTCCTATCTGTATAATACCATTTTATCTATCTGTGCATGTATATTCAAGTCGAATCCATCCAACATAAGTTGTTCTATTGTTTCCTGTTGTCAAAATAATATTTGTTGAGTCAGCTGTTATCGAGATTGGCAATGTCGTTCCAGGTGCACCGAATGGAAGACTAATTGTGAACGAACCTGGAATTCTTGCGACTCCATCAACTGTCACCATCGTACTTATCGAAGGAACTCCGTGAGGTTTAGTTATCGCTTGAGCAGAAGGCAAAAATCCCCAACTAAACCACCTATGATAGATTTTTGGATATTCTTGTTGACCAGTAATTGGATCGATTCTAGACTCTACTGTATAGTCTCTTCTTCCTGTCCATTTTTCATTTGTTTCACCGAAGTTTAAAGCCGGAACAGAATTAGACAATGTTTGCCACAAAACTTTATCTCCAACAGTTCCTAAGAATTCTCCGTCTACTGTTGATGGTTTTAAGTCTTGTGTGTTTATTTTTGTTATTGCCATAATTTTGTACCTGTTTTAAAGTAGTTGAGCAAAGTTCCCTTGGAAGTTGTTTGTTATTCCCATGTTAATTGAATATTTATTTTGTATATAAGAAGCTATTTGTTCTTTCTCAGAAGAAGTGATTTTGTGATCATAAAACATCATTTCTGTCAAATAAGCATTCATTACACTTGTTCCTCCTCCGACTATTTGGTATGTACCAGGAGTTGAAGAAACATTTATGTTCCCTCCACCAGCGACTGCATTATTCGTCCAATAATTAACTGTTAAAGAATCACAACCAACAAATATAGCTACTGGTTTTCCTATAACTAGAGTCGTCGCTGTAGCAACTGGACCTGCTTGAAGTCCCCTAACAACCATTTGGTAAGAAACAGTTCCTGTTCTGACACTTCTTCCTCCGTTTGCGCTTGAGTCAACGATGTTATGATTCGTAGAAAGATCTTGTGGAGACATTATTGCGACCATCGTAAAATTAAGATCTGAAGCATTTAAAGTCTGAGATCCCATTGTATTCACAGACGTTCCATTGAATCTAAGAGCGGGATATCCGTTAATTATATTGTTATAATAAATTGCCCCTGTTGCAGCTCCTACTGGAATCAAGTTATTATTGTTTCCAGAAATATCTGGCAAAAAAGAAACTATAGTTCCGTCCTCTTGAGAAATCGAATCTGCCCTCCACCATGCTGTCATCCCAGTTGAAGGTGGCATTATGACTCCTGATTCACAGCTAAGACATCCCATCGATCGTCAGTTGAATTATAAATCGCTCCAACATATAACAATTTATCTGAAACTGTTGACAAAGGAAGAGGAAATCCTATTGGTCGATAAATCGAATTCCAAGAAATTGCTCTAGAAACGCCAGATGACTTAATTCTAAAACGAATAACAGCTCCATTTTTATCTCCATAGTATAGAGAAGAAAATGTTGGAGCTGCAACTGAAAGATTTCCTGAAGCTGTCAAGATCACATCAGTTGTTTTTGATGAAATGTTCAAAACTGAAGTAGAAGTTTTCCCAGAAACCTGAGGTCTCCAAGTCGGCTTTCCGTTGACTACAGTTACAACATCACCATCAGATGACGACGGTTTAATATCATTCACATTGATAGATGTTGCTGCCATTTTAATCTTTCTTTTTCGTTTTTACTTTACATTCTAGGAGAGGGATTTTATTCCCTCTCCATTTCCAAGTTTAAATTAAACTAAGTCGAATGTTGTAAGAGTGATGACAACTTTATCGTCAGCCATTGGAGCTGTAGCAAATGTTGCTGTGTAGCTTCCTGTTGCGACTGTTTCCAAGTAATCGTTGCCAGAACCTTTTTCCATCAAGATACCGTTTCGATAAACACGTGCGGTATAATTTGCTGGAGTTGGAGTCAAACCTGTTGCTGTTGCAACGAAAGCTGTCTGAGTTCCATTTGCGATAGCTGTTGTGCTTGTGTCAGTGATGACTAGCGAACCAACTGCTGAGTTTTGTGCCCATGCATTATCAACTCGAACATATGATTTTCCATCAGCTGGAGCATCTGTGATGTAATCAGCATCTTCGATAGCTGTAACTCGGGTGTCCAAAGCTGAATCAGCAGAAGTTCTAGCTGAGGTTTCTGTCGTAAGAGCTGTAACTGTGGCGTAATCTGCTAAGTTAACTGAGAATGAACCAGCATAGACCCAAGCAGTTCCATTCCAAACATACTCTGTTGTTCCATCGTCGTGAGTTTCGTCTGCTAGAACGATGTATGAGTCACCATCTACTAGATCAGTAGTTGAAAGTGCTTCAAGTTCTGCGAATGTATCAACTGAACCTCTAACATTTGCCTTTGATTCAAGAGCATCAATTTGAGTTTGCAGAGCAGTGTCAGCTGTTGTTCGATCTGTAACTTCTGTCGAAACGCTTGTTACAACACCATCAATCCGTGCGCCTAATGCTGTGTCAGCACTTGTTCGAGCTGTGACCTCGGCAGTAACTGAATCTTCTACATCACCAACTTGAGTTGACAGAGCTGTGTCAGCTGCTGTTCTAGCAGAAGTTTCTGATGCAAGATTCGTTACGACAGCATCGATGTTTGTTTGAAGAGTTGTGTCTCCAGATTGACGAGCTGTAGACTCAGTTGCCAGTTCTGCATCTGTAACAAAACCGTCTGTGATTTCTGTTACATTTACGTAGTCCAAAATTCCATCTTTGACCTGAAGAACTTGATCTTCTGCACCTGGTCGGATGTCGGTTTGTACTCTAATTTGTGTTCGTGCCATTTATAAATCTCCTTTAGATTATTTTGGTTACGTTTGCCTCTATTACAATATTATCATTTGTTTTCGGTGCAGCTGGAAATGTAACTTCTACACTACCATTTGTGATTGTCGTTTCACAATCTTTTCCTGAACCTTGACGTTGTAATAGACCATTTTTATAAATATTTAAAATATAATTTTGAGGGGAAGTCGTTAGACCTGGAACTAAAGTGGCAAATGTTGTTGCAACTCCGTTTCCCATCTCATCATAAGTTGTTTGTTCGACAGAAACTTCAGGAGGTGTCGAGGCATTTGCAGAAAAGGTTGTTGAAACCCCTGTTTGATCAGTGTATGTATAAGTTCCATCTCCGTTGTCAACCAATGGAGTTATAGTTTCATTGACATCTTTTGGTGATTGAGTGTAATCATGAAATTCACCAATCTTATGTTTTTTCAACTCTGGAACGTTGTCGACATAGTCAATATTTCCGATAGCATTCCACGCATCGTTAACTCTATCGTTCAAAGTTCCTATTTCTGTGGTAACCTCTGAATCAAGTTGATCAATAGAACTTTGAGTCGCAGTTGAAACTGGCTTGTTTAAGTCAGAGGTGTTGTCAACATTTTCAAGTCCAATATCAGTTTTGTCTAATACAACGACACCTGTTTTACCATTGACTGATTGAACACTTAATACTGAAATTTCAGTATCTATCCATGTTGTTCCGTCATACGACCAAGTTGTTTGAGTTTCAACAACAGTTGCGTAGTCACCTTCAAGCGGGTCTTCAATAGAACTTAATTCTGCAGGAGTTTCATAGATTCCCCTAAACTTCGAATCAGTAGAACCACCAATTGGGTGATATGATCCATCGTCCCAAACCCACAAAGTTCCATCAACAGAGTTATAATACAAGACTCCTTCTTGCCCCTCTACAGGAAGTTCGTCTGTGACAACAACTCCTGAAACTAAATCAGAAGTTCCAATTAATTGATTGTTGACCCTTGACGGAAAACCGGATTTTCCTTCAGATTGAGTCTGGATCTTGACTCCTTCAGTTCTAGCTGGAAATTTATAATCTTTTAATTTTTCGATCGGATAATCCATTATTTCACCGTCTTTTCCTTACTTTAATTTTCCACTTACTCATTTAGATTCATGGTTAATAATTCTATCTATATTCTACCAAATTATGATAATCCAATTCGTTATGGCACAGGAACTGGTGCTGGAATTTCAGCAGAATGAGGTGTACTCTTTGTCAAAAAACAATGAACACAGTTTATCTCATTCGTTGTAAGAGTTTCTCGTCCAGGTTTGACTCTTTCAATTTTGTACCAATTGTCTTTTTCATCACCACCAAGGGTTGAGTAATTCACATAACAACCTTCTAATCTATAAACTTGGCTAAGAACATATTCATCTTCTTCATTAAGATAAACATGAGCATCGGTTCCCAAGCCATCGACATAATCATTTCTATTTTGTGTCATTCCTAACTGAAACAAACAATTTATCTCTCTTGTGTCTTTAAGGGTTTTATCACCCCATCCATTTGGACCATACGAATATAGTGTAATTGAATCTTTACTTGTGTCAATTCGTTTCATTAAACAATCATTACTTTTTTATAGTATGGAGAATAAGGACCCATATATTTTTTTATCAAAGATGAATACATTGGAGAGTCAATAGGATTTGTCGGAGAATTGTCGTAACTTACAGAGTGACCGTCGACTGATTCAGATTTTATTCCTCTTTCTAAGGGATTGTTATTCATAAAGAATGTAATCATGTCGCAAATCAGATATTGAAGATCGACAGGAATAACATCTATCCAGTCTCCCCAAACAGCTAATAAAACACAGTTTTTGCAATCACATCCACATAACGAAAAAGGCCAACCTTCACACTTTTCTATGTAAGTTGTCCAACCTTGTTCGTTGTATTTTGGAATCCATTTTTCTATTTTTTTAACAGAAACGAATCTTTCGCTATCACCTTTGTCAGGAACAATTAATTTTGCTGCATAAATTGCCGAAGCTGGATCAATTCTTATTTGAACATCACTAACGTCGTATCTGAATAACTTAACTTCTCCAGAAATTATTTCTGGTGGTAAAAGAGAAGAATCATCAGTTGGACAATCACATTCTCGGGGACTAACTCCTTTTTCAGAAAATGTCGGAGTATAGTTGAACATATACCCTAATGCGTTTTGAACTAAAATCATAGCTCGATTCATTGATGCTTCGAACTGAGGAATTTGAGATTCCTTAATTGTAATTCCAGTCAACGTCTGGTAAATATCTATATCCATAATGGTCTTATTTTACCATTTTCAAGATCATAGTCTTAGGTCGTCATCTTCGTCAATGATCAATCTAATTTTGACTACAGTTTCACCAATAAGGTTTTCGCTAACAGAAAAAATAATCTTTTTCTTACACCTTCTGCAAACTATTTCTCCTCTTTCACATGGCCCAACTTTTAAAAGCAACGCATTGCAAGAAATAACCCTGTTATTAGGTTTGACGATTTCTCCTGGACAACAAATATTCTTTAATTTCATAGACCTCCTAAATTAGGATAATTGTATCATCTTCCCATTTCTCTAAGAGTATAGTAAAGTTTGTGAATCTCTTTTGCAGAAACTTTTTCAAACATTTGTTTCCTGTCTAGTATCCATTGAGGATATTGAACTCCTCTCATAGCTCCTTTTTTGATGTTGCAAGAAGGACACGAAAGAGCAAGATTTGCGTAATTATTTACCCTAACTCCACCTTGAGAGACTGGTCGTATGTGTTCGAAATGCCATGGAACATTTTTCAACAACCTTTTGCAATAACAGCACCTACCTAGCTGATAGACATATTGTCTTTTTCGGAAATTTTTATACCGATTTGTTTTTTTAAGAGAATTAAACTTCTGTCTTGTCTGTTTTGTCTTCGGAGACATCTTCAGGAACCACCACGTCCATCGATTGAGTATCAGTCGGTTCAACAACTTGTTTTACTTTTTTCATCTTTGGCTTCTTTTCGACTTTATCGAGCTCGTTTAGTAAAGAATTTTCAGCTTCTTTTTCAAGCCACTCTTCATAAACTCTTTTATCTTCGCCTTCAAAGTTCTGACTTGGATTGAGAGCCTTTAGCTTTAGTAGCATTGAAATTGGGTAAGCATTTCTTTTTGACATATAATTCTCCTTTTTATTTATTATACAACAAAATAAATATTAAGTGTCTACCTCTCTTAAAGGCTTTGACGTCGTATGATACGAACAACACTTGTTGCAATGATAGAATCTCACTGTCGATCCATTAGAATATTGAATCGCTAGTTGAGCTTTCTTTTCAGTAGAATAGTTAAACTTATTTTTGTGTGCATCGGGACAATAAAGGTAATTGTCAGACTTTGAAACGTTTACTATCCTCCTACGTTTCTCTTCCCTCAATTCTTTTGGACTCTTGTGTTTTAATGTCATAATTATCCACACACAATTATAATTCAAGTGTATGTATCTATTATACCCTTTACATTATCTAAAGTAAATCTGTTATTGTCTTTTTTCGAATCGAAAAACTAAGTTATTTAATCGTTGAAGCCGAGTAAGGTCTTGTTTAATACCTTCTAATTCTGTGATGTCAAGTCCATTTTTTCTAGCTTGATTAATTGAATTAGAGACAACAGCGTATGCATTTGTATTATTCGGGTGAAGAACTTGTGAAAGTCCAGATAACTTGTGATTTTTCCAAGTAAGATTTGAATCGGGATCTGGTCCAACAGTTTCGATTGAAACTCCAGTAACAAATCCTTCTTTCATAAGATTATATGCAAGCTGGGCGATAGGATTAATCTTAGTGGCATATTTAATACCTTCGATGATTATTTTATTTCCAACTTTTTTCAATCCAACTACTTTTCCAATTGCATCTTGAATATTTTGTCCATGATTGGCAGAAACAATTCCATCGAAATAATTCATATCAAGAGAATCAATGTCGTATTGTGTTCCATTCCATTGAGTTGAGTTATCTGTAATTGCCAGAGGCTGATTGAATCTAATCGTCGAATCATCTTGCGCTGAGATGTCTCGAGAATTAATTTTAACGTTTGTTTTAATAGTTTTCATAAAAATTGCTCCATGTATTGTATGGAGCAATTATACCAAAATTACTTATTCGAATTAACTACAAGTATCTGACATCATTTGTTTATCGATTAATTTCACTATAAACTAATACCAGTTATTCGATAAATGAAATTGCAAAGCTTGATTAAATCCACCATACCTCTTGTAAACGTAATCTTTCATCCATTTGAGTTGAGTGTTTGGATTTGTTCTCCAGTCACCTCCCATCGATGCCATTTTCTCAGCAGGTAAACTTTGAGGGAGACCGTATGCTCCTGATTCTGGGTTTTCTGCATTAATTCTGCATGACGATTCTTTCATTACAAGTGTATACGCATCTTCGATTTCAAAATCTTCTATTCCAGAGTTGTGAAGCAATAATCTACAACCTTCATATTTAGGTTCGTCAACTTTTTGAACTATACTTTGAGCCCCTGATTGCTCAGGGGATTGAGTATCTATTTCTGTTCTTGAGCTGACTGTAGGACTTTTAACTGGTTTGTATTCTCATTTATTTGAGATTGAAGAGCATTTACCTGATTCCCATTGGGACCATTTTGAAATGCAGAAACCATATATCCTAAAATAAATGCGACCAACAGAGTTACCAAAGTTGCGATAATAATATTTTTTCGAGAATCTCGTTTTACAGAAGCTAACTGATATTTTAATACTTCTGGTGAAGTTTCTGATGTTTGACTTGTGGTGGTGTTTTTCATTAGATTGTTCCTTGTTTAACCATCTATTATTTGTGGTTATGTTAAGATTATATACCATTTATGCTAAAAAGTAAATACTTTTTACAAAGATTTTCAACTTAGATCAAGAATATTAATAAATAGTAAATACTTTATTTACTTTTCAAAGAATAAAGTTTATAATGGTTATACATACTTAAGGAGGGGCACAATGAGGTTCATCATAAAAAAACAAAATCAAACAATATTCGACAGCTACTCAGAGGTCGACGCTATCAATACATTCAACAAGTTCTTGAAAGATTTTAAAAACCAAAAACGATATCAAGGAAAAGATTTTGACTATATCTTAGGAAAATTCAAATACTATTACGGATTTTACAAAAATGATTCAGGAAAAGAAACAAACATATTAGACAAGTACATGAGGTATATGGTATTCTAGGAGATCACCAGATGACTCCAGAGACATCATTTTCATAAACCTTTATAAACTACCATCATAAGCAAAAAGCTCCAATTAAGGAGCTTTTATTGTAACCAAAACTTGTAGCTGGTTTTTATTTTGACCAAGGATACCAGCAAACTTGCTCTTTTTTGATTGAAGAGTAACAATCACAGCAGCTGACCGTCAACCACAGGTAGTTGTAGTGGAACTCCGATTTTTAGTCGGTTCAGGCCCTAAGACCTTCTGGCACTAGACTTGGTTTTCTATTAAAGGCGGAAAACCTCACAAGCGGCGTATCTTTTTTAACAACTTTCGTGCATACCTCGCCTATATCTTAGTTGAACAGGGGTCGCGAACCCATCAGCTACTTTTTAATAATACCATTTTACGTTTTTAAAGTAAAGGATTTATTTATTCAATAATGCATCAGTGGCCAATAAATCTCGTGAATCAACCATTGACCACTTTACCTGTCCTGATTCTGTTTCTTTTCTTTCTAGAGACATCAATAGTGGATGATTTTCTTTTAATTCGTGTGACTTAATTTTATATACCTTTGGAGGAACTGTAACTTCAAATTCCTCCTTCTTTGAATCAATCACCAAGAAACACATCTTATCTCCATACCTAGTAGTAATTATTCTTTTTGAAGATATCAAACCAATCACACCTGTCCAAATATTTGTTCCAGGTTTATTTTTCACCTTTGATTCATAATCATCTAAAGGGTGGCCAGAAACATATGTTCCGATGTACTCTCTTTCATCTTGAAACATCTTTGCTCTGTCTATTTTTGGTGGCCTGATTATATTTAACTTAGTAACTGTAAAATCTTCTATTCCGTCTAATAGTGATGTTTGATCTTTGTTAACTTTATTAAACTCTTTATTTATCAGTGCTCTTTGCTCACTTATCTCGCCTAAACTAAAAACTAGAGCATACCTGTCTCCGAAATTATCTAGTGCTCCTGACTTTGCAAGACCTTCTAGGGACCTCTTATTCAATTCAGATCCTGGAAACAACGACAAGAACTCTTCCAATGTTTTTATGTCTTTTCCATTTGCTTTTTCGACAATTATATCTGCACTTTTTCCAATTCCTTTTATCGCAGAGAGACCAAAAACAATTTCTCCTTTTGAGTTCACAGTAAAGTCAATATCTGATTCAACAACATTTGGAGGATTAACTTTTACTCCTTCTGACCTTGCATCTGAAATAGCTGTTTCAAGTTTCTCTTTGTCACCCTTGACATTAATCATTATTGATGCCATATACTCTGCTGGATAATGAGCTTTCAAATAAGCTGTTTGATATCCAACTAAGGCATATGCATATGCATGGGATCTATTAAACGAGTAATTTGCGAAATCTAGGAGTTCATTCCAAAAAGTATCAATCGTTTGTTTACTGTTTCCGTGTTCCATTGCACCAGCATAAAACTTTTCTTTAACAACTTCCATCAAAGCAACATTTTTCTTTGCAATTGCTTTCCTTGCGTTGTCGAGCTCTCCACCACGAAAACCGTAAAACTCACAAATGCGCATCCATTGTTCTTGGTAAACTATGTACCCATAAGTTTTAGAAAGAAATTTTTCACTTCCTTTTAGAAGATACTTAATTTTCTCTGTTCCCTTTTTTCTTTTGATATAACTTCCTATATATTGCATAGGACCAGGCCTGTATAGCGCATTCGTTGCAACAAGATCTTCGAAATTGTCCGCCTCTAAACCCGCCAATGTTGCTCTCATTCCTGGAGAGTTGAACGTAAATGTATTGTTGCTTCGTTTTTCTCGATATAACTTATAAGTTTCATAATCATCTAAAGGAATATTGTGAATATCAACATCAACTCCTCTTGTTTTTTTAATCATTTTCACTGTGTTATCAATAACTGTCAAGGTTGAAAGTCCTAAAAAGTCCATCTTCAAAAGTCCTAGTTCTTCGACATCATGCATTGCAAACTGAGTTGCCATTTCTCCGTTTTGAGCTGCTTCACAAGGCATATATTCATAAATCGGTTTTGGACTAATAACAACTGCGCAAGCATGAACACCATGAGTTCTATGATTTCCTTCAAGTTTTATTGCTGTATCTACAATTTTTCTTACTTCAGAACTTCCTTCATACTCTTTTTTAAAGTCTTCATTTTCTTTAATTTCATTTGGAAGATAGTTTCCCCCATTATGCTGAGCATCTGAGATCATTTTAGAAAGCTTTAAACTCTCAGTATACGGGTACTCCAAAACTCTTGCAACATCTCTTACTGCATTTTTCGCTCGAAGTGTTCCAAAGACACCGATGCACGTAACGTTCTCATTACCATATAAATCTTTACAATGATCTAAAACTTCATCTCTTCTTGAGTCTTGAATATCTGTGTCTATGTCTGGCATAGAAAGTCTATCGGGATTCAAAAACCTTTCGAACATTAGGTCTGCTTCAATTGGATCGATCTCTGTGATTCTTAGTGCATAGCAAACGATACTTCCAGCAGCTGATCCTCGTCCTGGTCCAAACAAAATTCCTCTATCTTTTCCCCAAACGATGAATTCTTGAGTGATTAAGAAATATCCGTTATATCCGAGTTTATTCACTGTCGACAATTCATACTCAGTTTGATCTATAATCTCTTTACTTAAGATTTTTTTAGCTTCTTCCTCAGTTTCTACCTCTGTGTTCAAGTATCTCTTTGTCAAACCTTTCCATGTAAGTCTTCTCAGGTAATCTTTTTCTGACAATCCATCAGGACACAAAAATGTTGGAACATAAGTTTTATCCATTTCAATTTCAAGAGTGTTTTGGTCTGCTATTCTTTTTGTATTTCTTATCGCTTCTGGATGAGTTTTTCCGAATAAGTCAATGACAACTTGAGGATCAGTTAAACTCAAGTCAAAATTCTGCAAACTCATTCTGTTTGGGTTGTCATAATTCGAAGCTGTACCAATACAAAGAAGAATTTCATGATTATATGTATCGTCTTTATTGACATAGTGAGAGTCAGCTGTCAACACTTGGGGAATGTCCAACTCCTTTGACAACCTGTCAAGCCCATCATTAATTTTTCCTTGAACGTCCCAGTGTTTATGGAAATCTTTGTGACCATGCATCTGAATCTCTAAATAAAAATTTTCTCCAAAGTTTTCTTTATACCATAAAGCTATTTCTCTTGCTGTGTTGTAATCGTCGATTTTTAATGCTTCACCGATTTCTCCACTTGCACAACCAGAAAGAACAACTAAACCCTCTTTGCACTTAAGCAATAACTCTTTGTCAATCCTTGGCTTATAGTAAAATCCATCTTTTCCTGCCCTATAATTTAATTCACAAAGGTTTTTCCAACCTTGATTTGAAATACATAGAACAGTTAAGTGGGACCTTGGTTTATCTTCTGGTTCTTTGTCAGTGTGTTTTCTTTTTGCAACATAGAATTCACATCCAATGACTGGATTTATTCCATTTTGCTTGCATTTCTTGTAAAAATCTAGCGCTCCTGCCATTCTTCCGTGATCAGTAATACCACATGCAACCATTCCATATTCTTTGACCTTTTCAACCATTTCATCAATTTTAGACAATCCATCTAAAAGTGAGCCCATTTCTGTGTGATTGTGGAGATATACAAAATCGCTAGACTTTAATTCACTCATAAGTATATTATAAATCTTTTACAACGAATTGTAAATTAATTTAATTTATAAACGCCACCACTATTTTTAATACAAATTCCTCTTGATCGAAGTTTATGAATAACTGAATATGGGTTTCCAATTCCTTCCTCTAAAAGTTTTGGAGCAGTCGCTCCAGATTTCAATAATTTATATGCAATTTTTTCTTGAGGAGAAAGATTTTCTGGAGTTTTTTCTTGTTTCTTTCGTTTAAATATCGAAAATTTCATTATATTGTTTCCTTTACCTTTCCTCTTTTACTAATTTTTCCACCTTTCGCGCCAGCAATTCGGGCTAGATCTCGGTTAGCGGCAAAGCCACCGGTGTGACCATTACGACCACCTTTTGCTCCGATCAATGCGTAAAATTCCTCACCATGCCTAGCAATATTAGTTGCTTTTGCTTTTGCGGCACCTGCTTTGGTTCCTGCCATAAATCCTCCTATAGATTCCTTAGAACATTAAACAAATAAATGTACAAAGCTATGAAACAAATGTTTAGCAGTATTCCTAATGCAATTGTTCCTCCAGTTTCGTTTTCTTTTCGAACCTTAAATGGAGAAAGAATTATTGATAAGAATTGAAAAACTATTAAGATGCATAGAACTATTTGTACAAATGTATTCATTAAATTCCTTTTATGTTGACGTCGATGTGATATGTTTCACTTACGATTTTTACGTTGATTTGTTTCATAATACCCTCCTTATGTTGGCGCCTACGAAGAATTTTGAAATCTCGACCTCTTCCGTGACAGGGAAGCGCTCTGCCTCTGAGCTACGCAAGCAAGATGATAGATTAAGACCTACCCTCACACTTCAATTTCTCTCACGAATTGAAATTTGTTTCGCCTTAATCTATCTAAGTAGTGGTAAATGTTCTTCAATCCTATATTAGATTGATATAAGCATTATATATTATCTATGCTAATAAGTAAATACTTTTTAATTAAAAAGAGCACCTTTCGATGCTCAAATTTGTTTGTAGTTAATTATGATTCTTCGAAGTACATACTAACTTTAATGCCTTCTTTTGGAAGTTCTGCTTTTTTAAATCTTTTTGGAAACATTGTTTTAGAAATTTTCATATGACTCCTTAATACCACCTATTAGTTTGCCAGAATGACACAGCTCCTGCCCAACCACCATATTTTTGAACATATCCATTCATCGCAACTAAAGCAGCGACTGGATCATTCCAAGCTCCTGCCCACTTTCCGCATGGAAGTTGTTGACCTAGACCACATGCCCCAGAACTAGAATTAACTGCATTTGGATTCCATCCACTTTCTTTTGTAACAATGCTATCAACATACCCCCATTCACTTTGAGGAATTCCTGAAGCAGCTAACCAATCCGCTTTTGATCCTGAAACTTGAGGTGAAGATTGAACTGGTTGAGAGACTGTTTGTTGAACTGAAACTTTCTTTTGTGATTCGGCGTATGCAATTTGTTCTTGCTTCTGCCGTTCAACTTTTGCTTGTAGTTGTGAATTCAGGTCTTCTTTTTCTTTGTTTAACTTATCGACTTCTTTTTGATATTCTTGAACAGTGATTTCTTGATCGTCAAGTTTTTTCCTGGAGTCATTTAACTTTGTGTCGATTTGCTCAATTTGGATTTGTCGATTTTCAATCTCTCTTTGTCTCTTATTGATTTCTCCACTTTGTATTATGTTAAATACAATTGCCACTAAAACAGAAAGAACCAAAAACAAAATTATCCATTTCAAAACTTTAAGACGTTTTGATAATTTTTCTTTCGTCATTGGTGTGTGTTTACGTCTGAGCTTTTGTTTAAAGCCTTTTAAAGATTGTTTTAATTTAAGCATTTTCGCTCCTTTTTTGTTCACAAATAAAAACACGACTAAAATTAGTCGTGATGAATTTCGTTTGCGGAACTTGTATTGTTCGTTTATTTCTACTCATATTTGTCCTCAGAATAATAGGATAATTTATCTAATATTAGAAACTATCTTTTCAAAATTGGACTGATCAATTATACCATAGTGTCTAGTGAAAGTATATTAATTATTGACCATTGTTGATCGTCGTGCTTCTTGCAGTGCGTTTAACATGAATACGCGATCTGGTTTTTCTGGCAAAGGTTCAATTCTTTTATCGATCATTGCATGAATCAATTGATGTGAAGCTCTGCACAAAATAGTTTTAAACTCTGGTATTTCTCGAAACTTTCTTTCGAGTCCTGTTTTGTATTCTCTCCTAGGGTGAAATTCATGATGAATATCTTCAAAGCATTCACCAGTTGTTCTAAAAACAAAACATTCATCTGTCCCGCAAATATCCGGAGGACATCCGGTAGAATCTCTAATTTTCTCCATAGAAATATTCTACAACAAATAATCTTTAATGTGAATATGGAAGCGCAGGTTGGATTTGAACCAACGTCTTGTGCTTTGCAGGCACACGGGTGAAACCACTCCCCCACAACGCCATAATGGTGGATCCTAGAGGAGTCGAACCTCTCTCGCTTGGTTAAAAGCCAAGTGCTCAGCCGATAAGCCAAGGATCCAAACTGGTGCCAACGTACAGAATCGCACTGTATTCCCCTGCTCTTCAGGCAGGTGCATTTACTTCTATGCTACGAAGGCATATATTTTGGTGGGCTGAGAAGGTGTCGAACCTTCGTGGACTGGTTAAGAGCCAGTTATTCTACCGTTGAACTATCAACCCGTTTGGCTCCCCCAGAACAGAATCGAACTTTCGTCGCCATCTTACAAGGATGGTGCTCTACCATTGAGCTATGGGGGCAAATAAAAAACTCCGCTATCAGCCGGAGTTCGATTTATGATTTTTTAACTAGATATTAAACCAAATAATCGTTTCTCCGACTGGAGATCGTAAACTTTTTGGTTGTTTTACAGGTTAAGTTAATCATATTAAGAATTATATCACACGAAAGATTTAAAGTAAACAATTTGGCGGAAGATGCAGGATTCGAACCTACGGTGGGATCTCTCCACACGCTTCATTAGCAATGAAGTGCGATAAACCAAGCTCCGCCAATCTTCCAATTTGGCTAGGAAGGCAGGGGTCGAACCTGCAACCTTCGAGTTCAAAGCTCGATGCTCTACCGATTAAGCTACTTCCTACTATTTGGGGTAAACAACTGGATTTGCACCAGTTCCTTCACCTTCACAGGGTGACGTGCGAACTATTACACTATGCTCACCATATTTTGGCTCCCTCGCCAGGACTTGAACCTGAAATGATTGGTTAACAGCCAATTGTGATACCATTTCACCACAAGGGATTACTTGGTACTCCCTCCTGGATTCGAACCAGGAACCTCCCACTTGTAAGGAGGGCGCTCTAGCCATTGAGCTAAGGGAGCTTACTTGGTAGCGTATATCAGAGTTGAACTGATGTTGTCGGAATATAAGTCCGATGTCCTAACCGTTGGACGAATACGCATTATCTGGCGCCCACAACGGGATTTGAACCCGTGGCCTCTTCCGTGACAGGGAAGTATGCAAACCGCTACACTATATGGGCATTTGGCGGAAGACCAGGGACTCGAACCCTGAAGGCTTTAACACCCAGCCGCTTTCAAAGCGGTGTCCTCATCCGGCCGGATATCTTCCATCTACAGCACTAGTGACAATAGCCACCATAGTGCTAATGCAGCTAAAATCGCTGTAACAATTGTGTAAACTGAATTATTCTTTTCTGATAATGGTCGAATCGCTGTAGAAAACAACGAGGCTATCAGCCTTATGAATAATACAAACAATAGTATTACGATTACTGCTGCGAAAACTGTTAAGAGCATATATTTATTCCTTTTAGATAATACACTTATTATATCATCTTACCAGTACATGCGCTGGTGCTTCTGGTTGGAGTCGAACCAACACTTTAACGATCTTAAGTCGTTTGCCTCTGCCTTTGGGCTACAGAAGCTTGTTGGTGCATAAGGAGAGACTTGAACTCTCAATCCTTTCGGCACGTGCTTCTAAGACACGCGTGTATACCAGTTCCACCACTTATGCGTATGGTGCTTCTCCTCAGATTCGAACTGAGACATTAAACGGGTTTGAGCCGTTCTCCTCTGCCAGTTGGGATAGAGAAGCATTTGGTACGGGTAGACGGATTCGAACCGACGAATACTGGAATGAAAATCCAGCGCCTTAACCACTTGGCTATACCCGCTCGTTTTGGTGGAGTGTCAGAGAGTCGAACTCTGGTTCGTTGCTTGCAAAGCAACAGTAATAACCGTTATACGAACACCCCTAAATTGTTAATGGTACTCCGAGAGGGATTCGAACCCCCAACCTGTAGGGTAGAAACCTATTACTCTATCCATTTGAGCTACCGGAGCTTATTGGTGCAAGTGCAGAGATTCGAACTCTGTCTCTCTGCTTGGAAGGCAGAAGTGCAACCATAAACACTTCACTTGCAAATTTGGTGCCCTCATCAGGATTCGAACCTGAAACTTTAGTTTCGAAGACTAATATTATATCCGTTTCACTATGTGGGCTAATTATATAGTTCTATGAAATAACACGGCAAGGGTTTGTCTAGGCAATAGCTTTATTCAAATATCTCATAGAGAATATTCTAGCTTACATTGCAACTAGAATAGTTAACCTTGCATATATCGAGTCACCGGCGCGGATGCTCCCTTGACGCAATCTGTTGCCAGTTACCGCCAACGTAATCTTTCTTCGTGTACTTAGAAGAAAATCTGGGTGTTACATTCCACAACGCTACCATCTTTTCCCGATACTTATTGCGTCCTATAGTGTCTACCTAATTTTCCACCACGTGTAATTTACCTGAACAAATGAGGTTCCTGTTTGAAAACAGAGCGTTAAACTTTCGTTCGACTCATTTGCTCATAAAACTATATAATCACTTGTTAATGTGCTTTTTTGGTAGGGGATAAAGGAATTGAACCTATACCTTCGCCACATCAGAGCAACGTTCTACCATTATACTAATCCCCTATAATTTGGTGCCAGAGGTAGGATTCGAACCTACTCACCCAACGGGAACAGATTTACAGTCTGCCACGACTCTCCCACTTCGTCGCTCTAGCTCATGTTCGAGAGTGATGGAGTTGAACCACCTTTTCTTTCCCCTATGGAAAGCGTGTTAGCATTTACACTAACTCTCGTGGTCAGGGTTGCGAGGGTCGAACTCACAATCTCTCGGTTCCAGGCCGAGTGTGTTACCATCAACACTTTACCCTGATGTTTTTGGTTGGGCAACAAAGAGTTGAACTTTGACTTGAACCGTATGAAAGTTCTGTGCTAACCATTACACCATCGCCCATCAAATTGGATGCAAGGGAAGGAATCGAACCTTCACCTCTTGCTTATGAGACAAGATAGATTACCAAATCTTTCCCTGCTATGCTTGAAACTGGCCACTCGCTACCCATCGCTATTTAACGTATAATTTTCCAGTGTGAAAACTGAGACTCAATTTTTCAATCTCTTATACTTGCGCCAAAGCCTTGTCCGCCAGTTGTTAATTTTTAAAGTTCTTAATTATTATAATTCACTTATATTAAAAAGTAAATACTTTATTTGGAGCCACTTCTCGGATTCGAACCGAGGACCTACTGCTTACAAAGCAGTTGCTCTAACCAGCTGAGCTAAAGTGGCATATTGGCAGGGAATTACAGATTTGAACTGTAAATGTTGGGTTTGGAATCCAAAGGTTTACCATTAGCCTAATTCCCTGTATTTTGATTGTTAAGATAAAAAGCTCCCGGGTGGTTGGGAGCTTTCTTGTTTATTGACGTTTTTGTGTTAAACTAACTAAACTGAAAACTCCCTAATTACGAGTTCGGGTTGATTCCACGATGTAATGCGATAAGCTTTCATGTTGACATTATACCATACTTAAAATAATAAAGTAATACCTTTAATTATTAATGAAACAAGAGCTCCTGCAATTGCTAAAACTACAATTGATAGAGATGCAATAATTAACCAAAAAAATATTACTAAAGCATTGGTATTTTTAGCAAATTGATCAAACTGCTTTTCGACAAGTTCATCTTCTTTTTTTGAATTTTCCGAAATAGGTTCTGACATCACTGTTTTCTTTTCTTCAAATTTCGAAGGTGCAATTTGCTGAGACCTTTTCTCTCTTAATTCATCAATTTTTATTGCCACGACTGACTTCTTTTTCTGCATAAGTAGCTTTCAACTCTTCAACAATCTTTTGGTGACTCGTTGATGTGTTTTGAGCGTGATTTGCTTGAGCTTCATGATAAGCAATTTCTAACAATTCTGGGCTGTATTCTTTGATTTGTTTTTTGATTGCATCAATCACTGCTTCAGGCGAATCTTTCAAAAATGTTAATGGTGCTACGCCATCAGCTGGTGATGAATATTGAGCAGCATAAGAAATGTCACCAGTTACCCCATCCATCGAAATTTGTCCCAAAACTTTGATGTCGACAACACCAAGTTTCTTACCAATTTTTTTTGATAATTTCGCGACTTGTTTAAAATATTCTCTATTTGTCATCATTCCTCCTATAGAATTAATCTTATTATACCATTTTTTGGCAAAAATAAAAGGTGCCCAGATTTTTCCATGATGGTTTGTTCTGGGCTACAACGAGGGGAGGCACCACGTCTATAGAATTATACTCAAAATCTATTCTATTACTTGAGACTCAAAATATTTTCTGCTGACAAACGACATGTCATCTTCGCCAGTTATTGTTGTTTCATTCTTTTTTGCATACTTTTCAAGATAGGGGATTAATTTCTTATAGATTTCTTCTTTTTTTCCTCCAGCATAATGAAACATCAAAGTCTTTTTTGTTACTTCTACTGCTCTAGTCTTGATGAATTTGTTTGGAATTATTTCAGCGAATTTAATCTTTTTCCTGTCAACAAATTTTCCATGATGAAGTGCTAATTTTATAATTTGGCTGTCTAAGTACCATGCATTCAAATCAGAAGCTGATTTTATATCGATTACATCATCAACAAATTTTTCACAATTATATATAGCTGAAATAGCATTTTTATAATTTTCTAAAAACGATTTATTTAAGAAATACTGACCAACATGGAAATCTGTTGTCTTATCTCCAATGTAGTCTCTAATGAATATTTTGTACCTTGGAAGAATTTCCATTCTAAGCTCATTAAATGTCTTTATTTCTGACAGGTTTCCTGCGACTACGAAAACATTACTCTTAGTGTCAAATAGTTTTCCTTTTCGAAATACAACGATATCGTCATCTTGACCGTAAACATAATCATATTTTTCTAAATAAAAGACATCTTTCAAATTATTCAAACAAAACTTATTCTTATAAGCATATTTAAACTCATCCTTGTAGTAGTCTAAGATTTCATCTCCATTGACTACATTAATTTTTCTTATATTTTTATTGTCAAAACTATCTCTGACACTCTCGAGTTCATTTTTTATATCTTTCAATCTATTGTCGAAAACTACATAAAAATCGTAATCTTTAAATTCCTCTTTCGGGAACCATAGACAGAATCTGTAAAAAAACTTTACATTGTTGCACAAGACAACAAATGCCCTGCTATTCGTCGATGAGTTCATCTTCTGCATTTTGAAGGTTCTCTTCTTTGAATTCTAAATTATTCGACTCTCTAATCATTGTCATGAATATCGAAGTAAAACTGTGCTCAAGTTCTTCGTTTTTAACATTGAAGAAGTTCAACGCTTCATTATATTGATTTTTTGTGATCTTAATTCGAAAATCTTTTAGTTTCGATGTAATATCAAAGTCGTCACCATCTTCATCTTCTTCGATAGAAATGTCAATTCCAGAAAATAAAGCAATTTCTTCATCTGTGTAAGGCAAATCAACAGTTCTTTGAAGGTCTGACAACAACTTTCCTAACATATCATCGTCGAATGGAACACTTTGATCTAAATATAAAGTTAAAGCTTGCCCTTCTTCGTCAGTGATTTTTCCTAGGTTGTAAATATAAACTTCTGGGTACGAAAGATCAAGCATAGCTGTATATCTTTGAGCTCCATCAACAATTTCATAACCAAAGTTTTCATCATCAATTTCTCTGACAAAAATTGGAGCAAGGGATCCGTTCTTTTCGATAGACTTGAAAACCTTTTCATACTCTTTTGTTCTTTTTTGTTTCGGATTCCATGTGTTGTATTTGACTTCATTGATATCAACTTTTTGAATATTGTTGATATCGAATTCTCGTTCTTTTAAGTGCTGCATTTTTCCTCCATTTTTGACTATTATACCATTTTTTGTAAATATTTTAACTTGCCTTTATATTCTTTTAAAAGTTCTTTCAACTGATATGTATAAACTTTATTTTGTTTTCTGAGATTGATTTCAAAGACTACATCTTCTCCTAATTGTTTTTCGTATTCTTCAAGATTTCCGTGCTTTATATTGTTGCACTCCCAACAACCTGGCTTAACATTATCTTCATCAAACCTCACAGCAACGAACCTCCTATTGATAAAGTGCATCGCAAACGTATTCTCTTTAGTCAATTTCTTTTGACAAATAAAACAAAAATTCTGTCCATAGTTTTCTTGTCTTTGTTTTTCTTTTATATATTGAGCAAAAGTAACATCAAGTTTATCAATTATACTTCCCCTGGATTCACCAGATGATGCAGGAGATGACTTCTTTATAGTAGTTGTTGTTTTACTATCTTGAAGTTTTTTCTTCATTCTAACAGGACATTGCCAAGCTTGATGGAAGGAACTTCCGCACTCTTTGCAAGGCTTTATTTTAAAGGTACTTCCCGCCATATGCTTTCTTTCCAGACCTTCTGAGATTTTTCGTTACTAAGTCTTCATATTTTTCTACATCAGTTCCCAACGTATTTTTGAATTCTCGAGAATAAATTATTTTTTTAGGTCGATGTAAGGTGCATATATGGGACGGATGTCCTACACCAATCTCCTCTCCGCAATGTTGCAAAAACCTAGTTGACAAAAAATTAGATTGAGTAATTCCCACATAATAAAAATCGTCTTCTAATTCTAGTACATACAAAGACCAATCAGCCACCTTGTTTACTCTGTCTTTATACGTCGATCGTTGCATTGTCAATCATTTCATCGATGTCTAATCCGATTTGACTGGAGTCTCTACTTACCAATTGAACAGTTTTTGAGTTTAATGTGTCTTGATTGAGCATCTCAGCTTCAATTCTGTCACCTTCGCAAATATGCCAGTCTTTGAAACGAAGATAAAGTTTATATTCTTCTCCGTCTCGCTCGCAGTAAGAAAGTCTGTACTGATAGTTTCCGTAGAGGCTGTTTCTAGTCTCTCCAATATATGTTACTTGAAAAGTGTTACTTTCCTGTGCTTCCGAATCCACCATTACCTCTCTCCTCTCCGAGCTCTACAACTAATTCTGGTATAATTACTGGAACAATTACAAGTTGAGCAAGTTTGTGTCCTTTTTCGAACTTTCTATTTTCTTTTGTCGAATTGTAAAGAACAACATTTATTTCTCCAGTATAGCCTGGGTCAATAGGTGGGACTTGAGCAAATATTCCTTCCGAAGATAAACCGCTTTTCGGCATCAACATTCCCATAAATCCATCTGGCATTTGAATTCCAAAACCTAACCCAATTCTTTTTGTTTCTCCAGGCATAACGACAACCTCAATGGGAGAAAACACGTCAGCGCCAGCATCATTGTAATATTGCCTAACAGGAACTGATTTTTGGAATTCTTCGTCAATGATTCCTGCTGGATTTGTAAGTTTAATTTTCATATTATTTCTTCTCCTTTAGTTTTATTAATTCAACTCTATACCCTTGGTAAACATCATCAAGAACTAAGTTAGTTGGAATGACTCCATCGATTTTACATATCTCAGTTACAGCGGCTTTTTCTTCAAACTCTACTCTGACGCATCTATCTTCTCCTCTGTCAAAAAAATCTATTATTGATCCTGGAAATTCTTCAGCGATAAGTTTTCTCATTTGAGCTTCTGTCATTTTGAAAACCTTTCTTTAATTGTTTTAACTTTACTTTCAATCATACTTTCATTTGAAAATATGTGACACTGAACATCTTGAACTGTAAAATCAATACGATACGAGACCCCCATTTGTTCGTCTTCTTCTGTCATATGATCTTTTTTATAAACTGAAAAATGTTTATTAATCGATTTCTCAAAAGTATAGTCTTGAAACATTTTCTTTCGTTGCTCTTCTTTTTCTTTTACAACAGCATCTCTTTTTTGCTCTTGTTCAAGATAGTACTTGGCGTGTTCATTGACTTGAGTTACAGATTGAGGAAGTGCCACTACAAGAAACCTCCGTTTTCAAGTTCTCTGCTTAGATCAAGAGAATCTATGTACTTTTCTATTGTTTTAGCACAGTCACTTATCGAGACTAAACTAGTATTAAGGTATAAAACCTTTTTGTACGAAGAATTATCTAGAGCCCATCCAAAGAAAGAAATATCTTTTTTGTAATCAACTGGCTCATGACCTGTTTTCATACACCGATATTCAAGATCTTCGATATCTGCAAAACAATAAACGATTATCACATTTTCTTTATCGGACAATTCATTCTCTAATTCGTTTGAATAAATGTTTCGACCATATCTTTTATCGTAAGCTTTGAGACTTATTGTTCCTCTATCTAATAATAAATGATGTTGATTACACAATTTTCCAAATGCTTCTTTGATCGATGTTTTCCCAGAGTTGTCGACACCTTCAAAGAAAACCATGTATTGTTTTTTAGTGGTCTTCGACATGCTTTGCTTCCTTGTTATTGATCAAATTATCAAGTCTTTCAATCCATTGAGAAACTCGTTTTCCAGAATCTTTATGTATTTGAATTAACTCTTTATTCTTCGTGCCAAGCTCAATTTCTCTTCCTGTATAAAGATAACAATCGATATTATCTCCGATTTTAAAAATCGCCTCAGTCACCGGATCATTTATTGCTTCCGTGTAAATAGTTTCATATCCTGGAATTGACGATATGATTTCATCTTCTAATTCTTCAAGTTTTTTCTTGATATCTGGATGCTTTTGCTTAAAAACATGAGAGATGTCATTTGTCTCGATTTCACCTAAATCATGAATCGAACCAAGGGCTAGCGCTTTATATTTTTGCTCGAATGTCAATTGTTTGTCATAATGTTCACAAACTTTAACTATAGTTTGAGCAACAATCGCATGATGCTCTCCATCGTTTTGTTCCTTAATAAATTGCCTACCAGACCATCGATTGACATTAAATTGTTTGTAAAGGTTAGAATCATTTATCTTGAGAAATACTTGTAAACAACCATTTTCTCGTAATTCAATTAACAGATCTTCTTCCATATTTCCCTCCTTAATCTTGATTTAATTTTAAACCTATTATTTCAAAAAGTAAATATTGTCTATGATTCTTTCTTGAGACTTTTTTGAAACTTTCTCAAATTCTCTTAAGTACTTGTTGAACTCACAGTATTCATCTTCTATTTGAGTATAGTGTAAATCCATATTTAGCTCTTTAAGTTTATCCTGGACCTCTAGAATGCTTCTGGCAAAGCTTTCCTTGTCATATTTCTTTCCAGTTATTTTTTTATAACCTTCAATTGCTCCGCTTCCTGGTTTCGGGAAATACTTGTCGAATTCTCTGAATTCTTTAACACAAAAATGAATATCGGAAACTAGAAGGTTTGAATAAAATTGCCCAAGTCCTTTTTTTGAATTTATTGTCATGTATGCTTCTTCAGCAGAAAGATCTTTTTTAAAAACTTCATAAAACAATTCTTTCAATACATTGCATAAGTCACTAAAGTTTGTGCAACCTGGTGGCATATAAGAATTAGACCAGAACTTATTTTTCTTCTTCTTTGTGTCAATACACGCTTGTTCGAACTTTCCATTTTCAAGATTTTCTATCGATGGTCTGCATAAATATGTAATGTATTCTATCGTTTCTGGATTCCAGCACAATCTAGAAAATACTATCAGGTTAAATAGCTCTTCGTTAGAATAATTATGTTGTTTTTGGATTTCAAAGCATAATATCGCCATTGGCTGTTTTTCTCTTCTTGGGTCGGGAAAATCAAACACAGGATTTAATTTTTTTGCTACAAGATCAATGGGAGACTTTTTGTCCCCCATTGCCATATTCACATAATAAACAAATAAGTTTAAGTATTTGTCTTTAACTATCTGTTTTTCCATTAAACTTTTCTCGGTATTTTTCAAGAAGTTTTTGGAATTTTGAAGAAGTTCCTTTTGGAGCTTTTCCATTAAAATCTTCTCGATTTCCTTGATAAACAAAGTCGTCTTCTCTAAAATCGAAAACATCATTTTGTTTTTCTGGATAATACAAATTAGTCGTCATCTCTTTTCGAGCATTTGCAACATAAAACTTGTTCATCGAATCAACGTTTACTATGTTCAATTCTTTCAATTTTGGATAAGCTTCGAGAATTGCATTCCACATTCCATATGCAATCAAGTTATCTCCCTTTGGCTGAATTTGTCGATCCATCCTTTGATTGATGATCTTCACAAGAGTTCGCCAATCCATACTCATAAAGTATGTTTGCCTTGTTGACTTTGGAAGCATATATCGTGCATCCATATGAGACACCAATTTTGAATCAACTGCTTCTTGATACAATTCTTTTTGAATCTGGCAAGTTTCCATATACTTTTTACAAAGTTTTGGCATGTTCATTATTGATTCAGGAATCAATATGTCGTCTTGGGCAAGATTTCTATCTCCAGTGCAGACCGCAGAGAATGTTACTTCACGATGCCTCAAAAAATGGCTGACCTCTACATATGTCATGTTGTCTACCAAAAACGTAAATCTAAAAGTTTCTTGAGCTCCTGGAAGATGTTCGTTCTTAAACATCTTCATAACGATTTCTTCTTTTTCTTCTTCAGAAAACTCTGTTTTTAAACCCCATGTCGCTGAAACAAAACTTGGAATTGATTCAAGTAGTTGTTCCCATGTTTGGTAGCTTCCATCAACTAATTTTACAGAAATATTTTCTTCTAACATTTTGAACTTCGTTTTTGGCTTTATTCCAAAGAAGTTCTCAACTGAGTGTTTGACTCTCTCGATAGAATTATTTACTGGCATTTTATTGAAGTTCCGTTTCTTTCAAATTGTAGACAACATCACCAGACAGCCAGTTCTCAATATCTTTCTCGGTTCTCAAGCAACTTTTAGCTGTTCCTGCCAACATGACGTTAAATGGTTTTCCTTTTGAGTTATCAAATAACACGATTGGAATTCCCTTGGCACATGCATATCCGATCTCGAACAGCACACCAGTGTCTCGGAAAGTGATATCAGCAAACATGCCATCACATGCATCTATGCCATCAAGGTCAGCTTTAAAAATCTTTTTCGCTCGATCGAGAGTAAGAGGTCCACTCTCAAGTTCTCCAGCTTTATATCGAGGCTCAAATAATGTTAAACCTGCTTCTTTCAATTTTGGAACTAAGAGATCGTAGTTTGCTACTTGCTCAGGACTAAACCATCCACTAGCAAAATAAAAGTCATAATTTTTATTCTCTTCCATATTCACCTCCTTATGTAAGTAATATAATTATAAATCAAAATGCTTGAAAAGTAAATCTTGGTGGAGATGCCGGCAATCGAAGCCGGGTCTCATTGGGTTGTTGCTACTTAGATTCTTGACCGTTTATTTCGCTATCCAATGATCGATTCCAATTTCATCCCCATGAAACCTATTATATATCACTAGTCTTTAAACTTATCGTTTATGTTTTTTATATTTTCTTCAAAATAAACTATTTCTGATTTGAGATATTTTTTAATCTTATTTTCTCTTTCAACACTCTCTTTAAGACATTTTTTTAATACATCTTTTGTAATATCTCCTTTTGGTTTTTTGGTCTCTCCCAGAGATAACAATGCATCATTCCCAAAGTCTTTAAGATTTTTATATTTTTGTAATTCTAAAACTTTAAAAAAAGCCCCAATGTCGCAAAAGTTTATCTTCGAATCCTCTTTCATGTAGAATAATTTTCCGTTTTGGTCTTTTTTAAGTTCAAACCCTATTGAGTTTGCAAAATCAACAAAATCTTTTTCACTATAATTCTTTGCCATGAGCTATTCTCCTATATTCTCCATCTTCCCAATAAAGAATGCTCTTATCTCCCCTGATTGTGTCACAAAAGATCAATACTGGAAAACTGTCTTCCTCTACCGAATGTATCGTTAATTGAGGAGTATGTCCAACAATTTGATTGAAATGTGGATTAATTAATTGATCAGCTAGAAGCTCTGATTTATCTGACCAAACTGGAGAAGGATAATCAGATCCTCCTCCCCTAGCTTGGCCAGCTTCATTAAAATAATTCCACGTCATGTCTTCAATATTATCTTGGAAACTTTTCTTTGGGTCCATAAACTTATCAAACCACGACTGAGTGACTCCAGCATGACTCCAAATCCATTTATCACAAACGAAAAAATAATCAAATAAATCTTTGTTATTTTCGTATACTGGTTTCGTGAATCCCTCAGTAATAGAATTCCAACCTGAGCATCTCATAGAAACATATTTATATGACATGTCATGATTTCCATACAACAGAACTACTTTATCTGGAAATTCTTTTTTTAAACTAATTAGTTTTTCTAATGTGATCAATGACATGATTGGATGAACGTCAAAGTCATCTACATAATCCCCCAAGAAGACTATTTTATCTACGTCGTTAATATATTTCTTCGCTTCATCTATTCTTTGATGGTTAGTGTGTATGTCTCCGAATGTTAAAATCTTCATTTTCTATCTCTCATTTACCATTCTTACGACTGTTCGAACATCTCTTTCACTCCCAACCTTTTCTAGCAAATAGTTAGATATTCTCAAACTGTCATGATTCATTAAATTCATTGTTAGAACATTTTCTGAGAATTGATTGACAAAGTGTTGGAAACCTTCACCACGACCATACTCTTCTGTAAGATCCTGGTTTAATTCGAAAAATTGAAACACAAATCTTCTGTAAAAATCTGGCAGCATAATCAAGATTAATTCTCTGACATTTAATTCATCTCTAAAATCTTTAATTTTGAATTTCAGAGTCCCATATGTTCCATTGTCTACATAAAATATTCTCGCATTGTACCCTTTAATCTTCAAGATGTATACAAGTTTAGATAATTGAATAGCATCTTCGACTGTTCTTTTTGCCGTTGTCGTACAATGAATAGATCCAGATACATAAATGTCAATTAATTCATTAACTGGCCTGACTGAATCCATCCAACTCTCGGGCTCTCCCTCTAAGTATCGTCCAATATCTAAATAATGACCAGATGTTGCATATTCATCTTTGAAAATTGTTGATCTACCAGTGTCGTGATTAACTAGTTGAGTTACTTGAGAAATATTTTCAAAATTAGAATTAATTATCTCATCAATATATGATGACTTTTCTTTACCAAAGAATATGTCATGAAACTTTTCATATGACTCAAACATAGTCCATTTATCCCCAGAAGAGGTTTTATCGTGGCTTGAGTTGTAATAAGATTTCTTGCTTTGCCACCTAGAAAAAACTTCTGTCAACCACTCTCTTGTAGAATCAGCTTCTATTAAGTTATCTGAAACATGATTATTCATCTTGGCTCTCGTTAACTGATTTCAGCCATGATTTTTCTGTTCTTTCTATGTGCTGAGTTACAGATCTTTCAGTCTCTTTAATAACTCTTCGAACTCTAGATTCTTCTTCCGTTTCAGGAGTTCCAAAAGAGATAGACCAATCAGTTCCGAAACTTGAAAAAGATGGGAGATGAACCATTGATTCTTTCAATCGATCAAGACTAGAGCTGTCAAATGTAATATCGTAATCTAGTCCGTCAAATGGTCCAGCCGCCATCTCACAATTCCCCTTCGATAACCTTTAGAGCTTCATCAAGTCCCATAGTTTCAGCTAATTTTGCTGCAAAGACAGTTTGCCTAGGAGTAAACAGGTTGTTTGAATCTCGATTAACATTCCTTCTTTTCTTCAAAATGAATTCGATGATCGCATCTTTATGTTCACTTTTATCAATAAGAGATTTCTCAAGATCTAGGTCGTAGTCGATTTTTAGTTTTACAAATCTTGATAGAGTCGAAGCATCAATCCTTTCCCTTCCAACATATTGCAAGTCGTTTCCAGTCCCCGCAGTATTTGCTGTAGCAACACATATAAAGTCTTTATGCTTTTTCACCATTTTGTCTGGAAATGCTACTGTTTCATTGTTTGTAATTGCATTTAGACACATAATGACATTTTGATTTCCTGCATCGATTTCGTCGATACAAAATACTCCACCATTTTCATATGCTTCTCTCAAAAGAGACCTGATATATTTTCCATTAGCGTCCATATATCCCATTAATGTAGATATCGAAGTCTGGTAACAAACTGAGATAGCGTAATAAGGAACTTTAATTGTTTCGGCTACTTGTTGAGCGATGTATGATTTTCCTGATCCTGCAGGACCATAAAGGAATGCGTTCATCTTTCCAGACAAAACAGTGAAAACTTGTTCGAATTTTTGGTGCTGTTTTTCGTTAAGAGAGGAAAGATTTTTTCCTTCAAAATTAAGTTCGATTCTAATCTTTGTTTTCGCTATCTCTTCAAGTTCTATTCTTTTATGTTTGAATTCGATTTTCATCTTTTCGATGCTTTTTCGATATTCAACCTCTCCGAAGGATTTATCAAAACTTAAAGGCATTAATTTTCCTCCAGTTCTTCTATAGAAATGAACTTAACTTTCTCACAATCGAAACAAATCAACGGTTCGTTTCCTCCACGATAAAATGAAGGGGTCGTTACACTTGATAGAATAAATGTTTTATCATCTTCTTTTGGAGACCTTGCATCTACAATTACATAATTTTCTTTACCATCTGCTCTTTCGATATAGTCCATTCCTTTATCAGAATATCCAATGACTATTTCTTTCCCTTCAAATTGTTCACTTGTGATAGTTGTGTATGCAGGTTTTATCAGAGATGTTCCAATGGCTTCAACAGTCATCTTGATTGATGAATTTTTTAGTTTGATCAACGAGATTACTGCGTGTGGAAGATAAATCGATTGACTTTCTCTAAAAGGTTTTTGATATTCGCCCAACAACTGATTTCCATCTTTATCGTTCGAAAGTTTGACCTGGTAAGATTCATCAAATGGGTTATCATTTTGCGTTAATTTAAGGTTAACCCAAAACGCCGATTTGTCTTCTACAAACTCCATTTTGATACCTTTTTTCACAAGGTCTTCGTCAATTTCAAAGTTTTGAAAACCGTCAGAAGAACCTTTCCCCTTGTTCTTGCCAAACTTGTCTTTAAGTTTTCCAAGTGCACCTTTTTTCTTAAGATCAAACCTTATAATATCTCCGTCACTAACTTTCTGAAGGTCTAGCATCTCTTTTTCGTCACTAGTACTTTTTTCAAGTTTTTCTTTAAGAGTGTTAAACTCTGACTTATCGTTCATATTTTCCTCCATTGGTTATGTTTATATTATATATCTTGTTTATAAAAAAGTAAATACTTTTTAGTTTGCTTTTTTATATCCAATTGCAATACAATATAAGAGAATGTCATAGATTGCTTCATCTCCAAGCTTCTCAAACCATTTTTCTTTTGAGTATACTTTTCCAGATGAACACATATCCGAGATGCTTACAGAATGTTTTGTTTTCCACGACTGAGCTATTTCTAACGGAGAGCACCCTGCAACAGATGCTCCTCTTTCAAAGTTATGAAGTCTATTTACACCATCTTCAGAATATTCTTTGTTCTTGGAAATTAAGATTTCTCTCATATGAGTCAAGAATTCATCAACATTTTTCTCAAAATCTTCTGTGTTCATCATTTCTTTTCTTCTTTTTTCAACCACTCTTGAAGAAGTTGATTAATCAATGTTGACACTTTTATATTCTTATCTTTTAAAATGTAAAAGATTTCCTCATTCATACTTATTGTGACTGTTTTTCTAGTTCTCGCCATCTCCTTGTTCGCCTTCCTCCACCACTGAGTTATTTAAAATTTCATTTTCTGATTTTTCTGGCATCGATCCTGGAGCACTTCCAATTTCTAATAAATCTCCGTTAACGACTTCATTATCAATTTGAACTAATTCAGAGAATTCTCGATCATCGTCTCTGAGTCGTGTTGTGACTCTTTTTAGAATAGATTTTTTGATACTTTCTGTTTCCCACCTTTTCCAGAACATGTCAGTTTGAGCAAGTTTTCTGATAGAATCAATTTCTTCTGTATTTAGTGTCTCAAGAACTTCTTGCCCAGATCCGTCATTTGTTGAAATATAACCAAATGTTCCAACCATTTCTTTTCTAGAAAATGGATCAGCTGACTGAAAAACGTACTTTATTCCTTTATCTGTTTTCCCGTATTCGAACTTATCCCCATCATAGACGATTTGAATATCGATATTCGCCTTAGGATAAATTCGTAAAACAGAGTTTTTCAATCCAATGTACGAAGGAGTAATCCTACTTCCTGTGTAATAACACTCTTTACCATCAAGCTGAATCTTGAGATTATGAAACTTCTTCCAGTCTTGATAGTAGTATTGTGCTTCTTTTGACGGAATCTTTGATGATGGATCATTTAAATAAAGCTTAAAAGCTTTAAAAGATTTCTCAGCTGAATTCCTATCTTCAAAAGTATCAGATTCAAAGTATTTGTTTAACTGAGATACTATATTTTTGCTTAAGCTCATTCTTCCTCTTTCTTTAGAGTTATTTTCAAGAATTCTGTCTGTGATCGTTCGATTCCAGGAACTGGTTTTTCAAACATCTCAAAATCTTTCTTGATCTCTTTCATTTTTTGATCATATGACTTTTTCAACATTTCAACACCCTTGTATTCTTTCGGAAGTTTTGAATCATCGACAACCTTGTATGTATTCCGAATAACTCGAGTAATCTTTCCAGCTTTTCCTTCAGATGTGACGATATCGTTTTCAACCATGAACTTCATTGCTTTTTCTTTGAAATCCACGTCGATTTCTTGAAGTTGCTTCTGAATTTTCTTTAACTCTTTGTACTCTCGAATTGCTTTTTGCTGAATTACACTTTCAAGTTCCTGAGCTTTTATTTTAAGCTCGTATTTCTCTTTCTCTGCAAACAATGCGGACTCTTGAAGTTCTTCGTCACTTTTAATTTTTCGCATTATTCTACAATCCTTTCAAATATCTTTTTAAGTTCTTTGATAGATGTCTTCTCTTTACTATTGATATTTTCAGCTGCGTATGTTACCCCATCGATGATAAATGTCATTGAAAACATTTCGACTTCTTTCGGAGATTTTTCTCTACTATCAACTAATTTAAATGAAGGAGAATCTCTGACTGGAACTTTGAATTTCCTTGGCTTTACTTTGTTTTCGATGTCAATGTAATAATCGATAAATGGTTTTCCACCTTCAAAAGACTCAATTTCTTTGATCTTTCCAGATTTCTTTATGTGGTAAGAAATAAAAGCTCGACCACTCATATAACTATTAGATCCAAAATTACTCATATCATATCCAGCAACTTTTGCTAAATCATTTTGAGTCACCCTTTTTTCTGGCTTCTTATTTTCAAGGTAATCTTCGATCTTTCGAAGCTTTAAGTTCGTTTTTTCTTGAACTGACAAACCTTTTTCGAGTTTTTCAGATGTCTCTTTAGATATTTTAAATCCTCTAGTCATTATTTTCCTCCATGTATTCATTATATAATGGTAAGGGAAAAAAGTAAATACTATAATTACTTTAATTTTTTACGAATAGCATCATGATATTTTTCACTAGAGTAGATTTTCTTGATATAAAGAGCTTTTTCTGGATGCCTTTTTCCATCATCGGTCTTTGTTTCATCCATATAATCAGGGTTGTATGCAACAAAAAATCCATATGGAGCACCTGTGACCAAAAGTCCTCCTTGGATTTGACAAATAATTGATTCATCGATTTCTTTCAACACTTGCTCGTGATGTTTAAACATAAAACACTTAATTTCTATCAAGTAGTCAACTGGCATTTCTGGATCACCGGTAAAATGAACTCCATCTGGAGAATAACCAAGATTAGGATAATCATCATTGACCAAAAATCCAACTTCTTCTACAGGAAGTCCCATCTTTTTTTCAAACATCATTCTAGCAAAAGGCTCTAGATCATTTCCTCGTTTCATTGAAGGAGACGTCCAATTTCCATATTTCGATGGCTTGTTGTTTTTGATTGTAGCTTCAAATCCTTTATTCAAAAGAGAATGAATTCCAGTACATGTAACTTTGTTTTCTCGAAGCTTCAGCCATTCAGGAGATTTCTGTGTAATATCATCGTAAATCGATAATTTTCCGACTTTCTTCATGCGACATTTTTCTTTTCAAATTAATTTATAGATATTTTTGAGACATTCCAATAGCGTTGTCTGTATCGTTAACCATTGATGCGAATTTTCTTACTGCAACAAATTGATTCTTATATCGATCCAATAGAGCTAGGCAAAGTCGATATTTTTTCTTTGCTTCTCTTTCTGCTCTTTGTGCAACTTGAACTTCTGGTCTCATTTGAGTCCAGGCAGATCGATCACCCTCACTAGTAAGTTCTTTTCGATTTTTTAATTCGATAGACTTCAACTTAAAATCAGCTTCAGTTATTTTTCTAAAGTGCTCTGACTCTTCATATTTATCTTGTAGGGTGATCGCATCTTGCTCGACCTCTTGTATTTTATATGGCAAAACAGTCAACAATCTTTCAAGTTGGTCAACATCATATTTTCCAAGCTTTCTTGTGTTTTCAAGAAGAGTGTCAATGTTTTCCATTGTTTACACCTTAGAAAGGAATGTCGCTAAGGTCAATAGGATCGTCGTTGATTTCTTCTTTTGGAGACGACTCACTTACCCCATGCTGAGTTTCATCTCTATTTGGAAGACGATTTACAAAAAAGTCAAAAGTCTTAATAGAAAGATCATAATGCTTGTTTCCATCTTTGTCTTCCCAATTGTTGTTCTCAATCGAACCATCGATTGTAATATTCGCACCTTTATTCAAGATCTTTTTAGCACGATCGATAGTTTTTTCTCCAAGCAACATAACATTGAAGAAGTTTGCCTTGTCTTCTTGTCCATCCCAAATATTTTGAGCGATAGTCAATCGACCCGATTTTCCTGAAGCAGATACTTCCATATCTTTTGCAAGATTTCCTGTCAATATAACTTTATTTAGTGACGCCATTTTTCCTCCTTGATTTTTCTAACCTCATCATACCAAAAAATAAATAAAAAGTAAATCAGTCGAGTAATTTAATTTTCTTTTCTTCAAATTGTCTTTCTCTTAATAGCCTTGGTGCTTTATCTTCGACTATTTCATCTAAATCTGTTCTGCTTTCAGATAATAAAAATTCATCCAAAGATTCTGAATCATAAATAAATTCAAATCTAACTAGTTTTGATCCTTCAAAAACATCTTCGCCCTCTCTGTGAACATAGACGATTATTTTGTTGTGCTTTATGCACCATTCTTCAAATGATTTAATTTTTTCTTTATCATCTGAAAACATATAGACACTGTATCTAGACTTAATTGCTTCGAGCCTTTGTTTATTGTCAACAAAAATTATTGGCTCATTTAATTCCAGACCGTTGTAATCAGATGTCGGATTCATTTGATCCACTTTCTTCTTTTCTTTTGTCGTCAACTGTCAATTTAAAGTCGCTTAATTTAACAGGAAGTGAATCAAGTCCGCCGTTTTTCTTTTTTGTAAATCGAGATTTTCTTAAAACTAATTCTTCTTGATCATCATTAACTCTAAGTTCTATAACTTTTGTTGCAGATTGATAAATACCTGATGAGCCCATAATTTGAGCCATTCCATCTTCTTTTGATTTATTAATGTGACTTACGATAACTATTGTTTTATTCAACTTCTTTAAAATTGGCATCAATTGTCTCATAAACATTCTCTGCTCATTCCATTGTGCGTTTTTTGATTCACTTGAAGCAGCCTCAAAAAGAAATTGTAAGTGGTCAAGAAATATAATGTCTGCTTTTAAGTCTTTAAACCAGATTTTCATCATTTCACAGACATCATCGAGTGTGAATACTTTTTCTAATTCATCATCTGAAAGAATAATATGTTGAGAGCTATCAATATCGCTTCCTGGAATTATTTTTTTCAAACGGTTGTAAACATCTGCCATGTCATCTTCAAGGATCATCATTCCAACTGTTTTACCTTGTTTCATCGCTGCTGCAATCATATTAAGTGTCAAAACAGATTTACCGATACCAGTGTCTCCATAAATCAAAATTGACTCATATCCGTTTTCTCGACCAAAACCTCCACCAAGATATTCATTGATTCTTTGATCTTCGAACTTATAAAGGTCAGTGACATTAAACTTTTTTTCAAGTATTTTTGCTTTTGTTTTGTACTTCTGAAAAGTCGTAATCGAATAACTCGATTTCATTTTGTCACCCCCTCTTCTATGTTTTTATTTTATCACTTTATAGTGATTATGTAAATCATTTTTCGCCTGAATTATAAGAATTTTTATAAAACTTTTCTTTGTTAATTTTTCCATTTTTAATAACCTCTGCTCGTTCTAAAAATTTCTTCGTTTGATTATATTTATTTAAAATATCAATATCAACATTAAATGATGGCATGAATTTTCTTGTCTCTGAGTCAACTTTTTTGATATCAAGATTTTCTAAAACATCTAAGTATGCCACTAATTGTTTTTTCGTGTAAAAATTATCTACTTCGATATCATTCAAAACCCTGTTGATAATATTGTTTCGATTTGTAAAATCACTTGCTGACCTTGATTGAATTCTCAGTGATTTTTTGACTGCGAGAATTTTATCCATTACATCTGGATAATTTTCATAAAACCTTTTTTGTTTCTGAGACTTCGTTTCCAAACCATTTTTTGCTAAAAGTCGTTCGTATTCTCGAATTTTCTTGTCATTTCCTTCTTGACACAAAGAAAAAGCTTTTTTTAGTTTGTCGAGCTCTCTTCTTAGTGACTTGTTTTCACTCGATGTTTCTCTAAGCGCTTTTATTACTGTAGATAATCCAGTTTTTGTTTGAGAGATTGCTTCATTCAACTTGTCATTGTCCATGAATGAATTATATTCTTTTAAAGGTAAAAAGTAAATATTATCTAGTCAAAACTTCGCAACGATAGAATTGCTTAACCTTTTGTTTGTCAGATTCATTACAAATCGCGAGTAAAAATCGATACTTATTTTTTAACTGATCGTATTGAGAATATTTTTGAACCACTCTTGCTACTAAGCATTCGTGATCAAGTTTTTCAATTACATTTTGCATATTTTCTTTTTCTGCAACGATAATACAATCATAATAATTACTCAATTCGCAGATATCGATCAATAAGTAGATGTAATCTTCGACAATTGGATTCAATAAGATAGAATCGTCGATCAGTAAAGCTCGTTTTTTTGTGTGTTTGTCTATTTGTCCCATATAAGAGTATAGTACTCACATACTTTTGGATTGTAAAGGCTTTAAATATGTACTTTGTTTCCGACGGTGATATAATAAGCTTTGTTCGTCTAGGCTATCTAGAGTTCGAGGATCATCGGACGAACTAAAAATAAAGGAGATGATTAAGTTGAACTCAAGTCCCTGGTCACGGGGTACAGTGGCAGGCCCACCGGGAAATGTAAAGAATAACTAAAACTTTGCTGGACTTTAACAATTCGAATAATTCATACAAAAATATCGTGAATTTGATTTCGCGGGAAAATGCAATAATCACAAAGATAATCGCAAGAACCGCTTCAAATAAGACATAACTGCAGAGTTTTTAATAGGTTTTCCTACTAACATCTACTTATTCTTATACTTTTCAATATTCTAAACCAAAATTAGAGAATTTCAATATCAGGCATACATATCTTTGTTAAGACTAAAACTATTTATAGACACAGTTCCAACAACTTATATTTCCTGGAGGCCTCAAGTCTTTAACTAGTCTCGCAGCTAATTAGAGAGAGAGAGAGAGAGAGAGAGAGCATTCCCTATATTAAATATGATTATATCCTAATCAAGAGAAAAAGAAAACTTTTACTTTTGGAACATTGAATGGTATTATTAATTTGAAAATAAGGAGAATCATGCAAACAGAATTTGAAGAAGTGTTTTACGCCGAGTCATTAGACTTAGAGTGTTTGAAAGAGTTAGTTGACGAAAAATTCAAAGAAGGTTTTGGACCTTATGGAGAATTGATTGTTGTTAAGAGTTATGATTCTGATTTTACAAGTTCAACATTTGTCCAACCACTCATTAAAGTAAAACCATTTGCACAACCTGCGCAACAAGAGTTTGAGGAAAACAAAGATGTCTAATCCAAACCAAGAAAGCTTATTTACTCCGGAAGAAACTGAAAAATACTTTCAGCCCGTTGAGGATCTTGAACAAACATTATTATCTCTTCCGACAGAAGAACTTGTTGCTCTAAAAGAAGATGCTCTCGAAGCCCTAAACGATTCTGAGTCTGTCGTTTTAGCTGTCAATAGAGTTCTCGACAGAAGAGAAGATATTCATTCTGTGGATTCACCAGAAGCTGCTGGCGGGTTTTAATTAAGAAGAGTTGTTAAACAACCATCTCGATATATCTGTGCTAAATAATCTTGACTTTATCAATAAATAGTATTTACTTTTATAGCCAATAGGATTATAATAATAAAGTTAAATTAATTTATCGAAAAAGGAGATTCCGATGAATACAAAATACGAATATCAGCAAGTTGCGAGAATTATCAACAAAGTATGCGAAGAATATCGAAAGAATGGTTTCAATCCAAATGTTCGAGTTATTGAACACAAAGATAGCAAAGATAAATACGCTCTATTGATAAATGATGACTTATTTGATCTAGCTGAATATTCAAATTCACTTCAGGATCTTCTACGCACCGATATTGCATTTATTGTTGGAGACAAAGACTTGTACTTAGAAAAAATTAATAAAATGTTATTCCAACTATTTTAAGGAAACGATCATGAATAAGAATCAGGTAGATAAAGTTGTTGGAATGGTTGAACAAGTTAAAGTAAAACCTATCGAAACTATTGACGACGCACTAGACATCTTTATGGAAATAAAGAAAATCGACAGAGCTGATGGAAAAAATTCTGAATGGACGATTACAAAAATAAATTTGAAAAACATCTTTGATTATGATGTTGAAAATGTTACAAAAAATCGAGCTTACTTGGCTTATCAAAGTTTACTTGTAAACAAGATTTATGAAATTTATGTTTTAGGAAAATAGAAAACCAACCGGGAGGTGGCCAATTTGCGAGAGGTCACCTCCTTTTTATTTTGTCACGATTATGGTATGTTCGTTTTATGCTATATTCAATTCATGGAAGAATTCCTTCTAAGAAAAATCAAAAATCAATTTTTTATCGAAATGGGAAACCTTTTATTTCTACTTCTCAAAAGTTTAAAGAATGGCACAAATACGCTGTTGAAGAAATTTCTCTTCAAAAACCAAAGATGCATCCTGGCCCCGTAAGAATTCATGTTGATTTTTACTTACCAGACAATAGAAAAACTGATTTAAGCAACAAACTAGAATCTATAAATGATCTATTGGTTGATGTCGGAATTATAGAGGACGACTGTTGGCAACAAGTTCCAGAAATAGTTTCAACAGGACAATTAGACAAAGAGAATCCTAGAGCAATAATTCAAATAATCGAGATAAAAGATTAGTATTTATTTTTAATGTAAAATTAGTTATAATAACATCATGCACGAAGACCATAATGAAAATCAATCAACAAATCGTCACTGGCTTTTAGATTCTATACATGCTGTTGGAAGTAATCGATGCTCTGAGCAACATAACAAAGAGCGAATGATTTTCGCTATGAAAGAAATTGAAGACCTTTATAAGGTTTTGGGGATTGTTGAAGTTTCAGATCCGGATCCTCAATTAGACGAATTAAGAGAAAAGATAAGTAAACTTGAAGATAAAGTTGAAAAATTAAAAAAAATGATTTCCTTAAAACGTGAATCTCGAATTAAAAAAATGAGATTTATCGCAAAGAACTCTCCAGATTATGACGAAGAAATGTGGTGCGATGTAAAACACTGGTCTGAAGTAGTTGAAGAAGATTTTGAAGTTTGGCAATCAACAAATGATGACGATGCCTTAGATGTCCTTGTTTTCGATTACAATATTCTTGCTGGTGTCTTAGAGGTTACTTATGGTTACAGGTACACTGGGTGTATGAGATGTTTAGGTGAAAGTTTAGGAGATAAGAAATGAACGTATTAAAATCAAAAAATAAAATTTCTTCTTTTATCGAAAGAGGAAGAACTGGGTATACGAGAGAAGACCACTGGAATCTTGACATGACTCTTTTGAATGTAATGGTTAAAGGAATGAAAGATTTAAGTCAATGTCGCCGAGGTTATCCAGCTGGATATGAATCAGAAGAAAAATGGAACAAAGATTTCAGAGAAGCTCTTGCCTCATTAGAAGCTGTTCTATTATTCATCGACAATGACGGTCAAGGAAATAATTATGACGATATCGACAAATACATTAAGGCGGAAAAAAGAGTTTACAAAAATGCTCAAAAGGGATTAAACTTTGTTGCGAAGAATTTTTGGAGCTTGTGGTGCTGATTAAGATTTCTAAAGAATCTGACAATCAACTAAAATGTATTTCTGGTTGTTGTAAGCATGGAATACTTTATCGACAATGTTTATTTAATAAAATAGTTGACACTGACGACCCTGAAAAAGAAATGTATAATTCTATTATTAAGATTTTTAATAAAGAATTGAAACAATGCAAGAAACCAAACACCCGAATGACAAAAAAATCTTTGTCTATCAAAAAGATTGCATCTTCTGTGGTTCAAACGGACTTGAAAACCTTGTCGAAGAAGCAAAAACACTAGGATTTATTTTAGAAGCAAAACAAACTCCCTTATACACTGGATGGAAAATGGAAGCTGAAAGAATCGGAGGAGAGATTCCTTTTGTTTACTGTCATAAAACAAGAAAATTAATGCCTCTTAAGGAAGCAAAAAGAGTTGGCTTGAAATCAATTACTGAATAAAAAAGTATTTACTTTTTCGTTACTTTGATATATAATAAGTATATGGAAAAAGATAATTCTTCAGATCCGATAAATCAAGTTGATGTTCTTAAAATTGCTCTTGACTCTAAGCACCATGCTCACTTTTGTTTTTATCCAACTTCAAAATGTACATGCGAACACTTGACTAACGAAGAATTAGAATTTGATGAAATTGAATACTGGAACTTAAAAAGAGAAGAGTTGAACGATGAAATCGACTATGAAGAGTTTGAAATAGACAATTCTGAGGATGACTTATAATGAGTGTCCAAGCTCCAGACAAACCGTCAAAATTCAAATACAAGATTCTTCGATTAAATGTTGGAACAAAAAAATCTGATTACATTACTTCATTTGTGACACAAAAACAAGTAAATGACTATTTTGAAAAATTTGAAATTACAAAAGGTGAAGTAAAAGGAATAATTCAAGACAGAGATTACAATTCTACGTCAATGAATATTGTAACGTTTATTGATGATAACGCGAAAATCGAGATTTATCGAAGAATAAAATTATAGGAGAAACAATATGGGACCAGTCAAACCAGTATCAATGCAAAAAATTAAAAAATTCATTAAAACAAAGATCCAACAAAATCGACCAATTAGCTTTCTTGTCTACAAAGACTCCGAGTTAGACGACGATGTCAAAAAAATTCTTACAGATGAAACAGGAGAAATTAATTTCTCTTCTGGGAGTAAAGAAATGAAAGAGTTAATCCTAAAGATAAAATCTAAAGAATCGACAAAGGTTAAGTCGTGAAACCATTAACACAGGCAAAAATGCGGAAAGAGATAGAAAAGCTACTCGATGATGCAGAGTATGTTGACTACGGCTGGGACGGAGAAGAAGAAGAATATTCTTTCGATGCTATGGATAAGACCAAGGCAACTGATGAACTCGTTCAGCTTTTCAACTCCCAACTTGAAGCACAGCTACAGGAGAAATACCGAAGTGGTTACGAGCAAGGTCGAGCTGATGTTGAACTTGAACAATTGAATGATTCACAGTTGCAAGAGAGAAAGATTGAGTTGATATCAGAGACTAAATTGCCATTACCTCTGCCACCTCCGCCACCTGCAGTTGAGTTTAAAGATACATGGATCGGTCGTAGAGATCGAAATAAATTCGAGAATAAACATGGACTACAAAAGAAGGTAGAGAAATGAACAAACCAATTCATAATGATTCGGCGAAATTGGTTGACAGTGATTATTTAAAACAACAAGTAATCGCCTACTTTGAGAGCGATGGGTGGCATGTTTTTGTCGATGATGCGTGGGATGGAGAAAAAAGTCTGGTGAAAGGCGAAGATTCGGAGTTATTTATAACAGAAGCCACTGAACTCTACTGCCGCGCAGAACGTGATATGAAGCGAGCAATTATAGCTGGTCGTCGAGTAGTTCTACGGGATTTAGTGCGCTCTCATGATGAAGATCCATATCATGAGCTAGATATTCCTAGCTTTGTTGAATTCTATGGCGAGCAAATAGAAAAAGAATTAAAAACATTGGAGGAAGAGTGATGGCAACAGTAACTGAATCTCTGAAATTCAAGCACGACAACGATTGTGAATATAGCGGCTGTCCAGGCCACACAATGGTAGTATCACATCAAACAACTTCTGATTCTTTTGAAGCTAGAGTAGATGGAGAGATTATCTATTCAGGTGACGATAATAAAACTAGAGCTTTATTAAAACTAATTAAGGAGGTTGATTATAATGACTAACCTAACCGACACAGAGAAGAAAGATTGTTTATTTCAGTATAGACACGATGCCACGTTAGGTGGTTATGTAATGGTCAAGAACACAAAACTGATTACTTTTGCAGAAGCCAAAGAATTATGGAACAAATACACACCGTCATTTGCTAACCAACATTCACAAGATGGTCATCCAGAGATGGCAATATGGGTGAATTGTAAAGATGACACAGATTATCGTGAAGATAAGTATCATGTAAACAAGCACACCAAAGTTTCTGGCGGGCAACTTTATGAAGTAATAGAGAAAAGGATACATCCATGAACGACCCAGAGTATATAGAAGCTAGAGACAGAATAGAACACATCATGGGTTACTGTATGTGCCACCTAGATAAAATTGAATGTGAGTTCGAATCCTTACCGCCAAGCGAAGATGAGTTCGACCGCAGCAGGATTGAGCTAGAGGCTATCTATAAATATGTTGACACCCTAGTCCAACAACAAGTAGATAAGGCGGTAATCAAACTAACAAGTTCTGACTGGGTTAGGTTGGTTGAAAGTCCAGTATTCCAGATCTTAGACCCTGATGGCTGGGATAGGAGTAACTACAAATTCAGTTGGTTTGAAGAAAGAATAACAGCTAACGAGTTCCGTAACCGTTCAATGCTCAGTACCTGCCAATGGCCTAAAGATGATTATCCACTAGATAGACTAGTTAAAAAATATGGGTTAGCTGAATTATCAAAGGAGGAGAAATGAATAATCTTTCACTAGATTGCCAAGTTGAACTATTTGCTATCTCTAACATTTTTAATCTTTATGAAGAAAAAATCTGTGATGATTTGGAGTTTGACGAAAAACGAATAAATAATTACTTAGACGAACTTTTTATAAAGATCGAAAGAGATGAAAAAATGTTTATTGATTATTGTAAATTAAAAAGATCTTATGAGGACAAACTAAATGTATGAAGTCGACGATGATTTTATAACCTCTGCTAGACTATTAAACGATATTAAAAATGCAAAGGGAACAAACAAAAAAAAAGAAATATTGCTTTCTGGAAAAACAAATGATTTATTCAAATCAACTTTGAAACTTATTTTTGATCCCGCTAGAAATTCTGGAATTGGACGAGCAGCGTTTTTTGACACAGTGTGTGAAGGATCTATCCCACCAGAGTCTTTAGGAATCAAACCATATGGAGTTTTCCTCTTCACAGTAAGCACTTCGAACTCAAGGCATGAATGGAAACAATACTTCAAATCAAGGTACGATTTGTTTATGTTGCGTGGAGATAAAGCTGGAGCTCAATTAATTTATTATCTTGCAACTAAAGATTGTCCAATTGGAATATCGATGACTACTGTCAATCAAGTTTTTCATGGATTAATTCCAAAATTCGAAATCATGTTGTGCTCTAAGTTCCCTGATAAAATTATCGATGAGCCAATTTCTGTCACTAAAAAACTAGATGGAGTCAACTTGACAGCTCGAGTTCAAGATGGAAATGTTCAATTTATAACGAGGCAAGGAAAAACTGTTGACGATTTACTGACTCTTCAAGAGCACTACAAACACTTTTCAAATGGCTACTATTTCGGAGAAGCAATTTATTTTCCAGAAGGAAATAAGACGACGAATGATAGAAAAGAAATCTATCGACGAACTTCTGGAATGATGAACACGAAAGGAGAAAAAAGAAATATTATACACAACATATTCGCTTACTCTCCTTTGAATGATTTTGACAACGAAACATTCTACATGACTCATGAAATGGAAATGACCTATATAAAAATGCAATTGGACAAATATTCATTGATAATCAGCCAAAGATATCAAACTATTTTTATGGTTCCTGTTGTCGATATCAAAAGTTCATCTCATGGAATCGAAAAACTTGCATCGAAAGAATTTGATTCTGGCGGTGAAGGATTAGTTGTTAGAAAATTGAACTCGATATACGAAAAGAAACGATCTAAAAATATTTTTAAAGTTAAATCAGAAAACACTGTCGACCTTCGAATCGTGGGTTATAAAGAGCATAAAAACGGAAACAAGCTTGGTGCTTTTGACGTCATGTACAAAGATGGAAGTGTCGTAGGAGTTGGGTCAGGGTTTACAGATACTGAAAGAGATATTTTTTGGAAAGTTAAAGACCATATGCTTGGACAGATCATAGAAGTAAAATTCATGGAAGAATGTCAAGACAAAGATGGGAAAAAATCTCTTCGATTCCCAACATTTGTTCGACTTCGAAAAGACAAAGACACTCCATCGTTCGAATAAAAAACGACACAAAAGATAAATATTATAAAATAGAAAGGAAAAATAAACATCGGAGGATGGACGAATGGGAGCAATGAAAGGAAAGTTTTCTAAAGAAGACTTAATCCGAATTAAAAATACACCAAGTGAAGAGTTGGCTGTTGAAGAGAGAAGAATGAAAAATCTTCATATTCATGAAAAAGGACAATTTGGTGCTCAAACAGATCCAGAAAAAGCAGAAAAAGTTAGACAAAAAGCTCAAGTGGCATCTAATAAAAAAAGAAAAGAGTTGAAGGACTGGTCAACTAAAGTTCGAGAACTGTTGAACGATGAAGAGTTCGCTAAGTCAGTTTTTAAAGATGGAAAGTTTCCAGTATATGCTGATTCTCTTGACAATAAAACTGCTGGAGAGTTAATTCCTGCAATCATGCTTGTTAGAGCAATGAAAGGTGATATCCGAGCCGCTGAATTCTTGAGAAAACTTGGATATGGTGATAAAGTTGATGTTAATGTCAACACAGAAGGGTTCTTTGATAAAACAACAATCGTATTCGAGGTTGCACCTACAACTAAAGAAGAGTAAATTGTGATTGTATCAGAAAAACAAAAATATGCAATTGAAATTGCTCATGATCCATCGATTATAGAACTTCTAGTTGGAGGATCGGGTGGTGGGTCGAAAACATTCACTATGGGAATGATCGCTGCTTTACTTTGCAAAGAGTACGCTGGAATGAAAAACTTTATTTTCAGAAAAACAGGAGTTTCCCTTAGACGAACGACCTTGTCGACACTTTTATCTGAAGTTCACCCAGCACTAGGAATTACAGATTCAGATTTTGAGTTTAAGGGACAGCTTGGTGAAATTTGGTACAAAAATGGGTCAAAAATTATTTTGATGGATCTTGATTATTCACCATCAGATCCTGATTATTCGAAACTCGGATCTTTAGGGATCGATTTCGCATTTATCGATGAAGCTGGTGAGATTGTTGTTTCTGCGAAAAATGCTGTAAAATCTAGGGTTGGTCGTGGACCTATTTGTCAAAAATTAAAAATTCCCGGAAAGTTGATTCTTTCGTGCAACCCATCTCAAAACTTTTTGAGACAAGAGTATTATGATCCATATGAACAAGCTGGAGCTGGAGAGTTTCAAAAATGGCAAATCGGAGACTACATTAGCCAAACAGGAGAAAAACTTCCGTCATACAGGGCATTCCTAAGAATGAGTGTTTTTGATAACCCATTCATCAGCAAAAACTACATTGAAACTCTGAAGACTCTTCCTGATCGAGAAAGAAAACGATTGCTTGATGGAAACTGGGACTATTACTCTGAGGACGACTCTTTATTCCCACCTGACATTTTAATGAAAGCAATGACATACGACATTCCTGAATCAGAAGAAAAATTCAATAAGTTCATAGGCGTTGACGTCGCAGACGGTGGAAAAGATGAAACAGTAGTTACTTTAATCGAAAACGGAGTTGTCACTGATCAAAGATCACTAAAAATCGATAAATCAAACCCAGACGCTCCACTTTCTAGATTATATGCAGATGAATTAAGTCGATTTGCCGAAAACCACGGATTCACTCGAAGAGAATCTCGAAATATCGCAATTGAATCTAACGGTGTCGGAGTTGGAATGAGAGACATGATGAGAGCTAAAGGATGGCAGATTACTGACTACAAAGCAACAGGAAAAAGTAGGAGCGAAAACTACTACAACTTGTATCTTGACTTTGACTCTTGTTCAGTCAGAATTCTTAAATCATTAAGTTCTTTAGATGAGCTTCGAAGAGAACTTTCTGCTCACACATATGACATGGACAATCAAGATCCGAAAGTCGTTCCAAAAGATAAACTTAAACTGAAGATCGGAAGAAGTCCTGACTTCGCTGATAGTTTGATGATTGCTAGTTTTTGTCGTAGAGAGATGATGTTCAAGAGACGATCCAGGATCACAATTCTTTAAGATAAGTATATTATTGTCTATCGAAAGAAAGTGTCTCTGCCAGCTCCTGGATATGGCTAGAATTTAAAAAGGAGCCCTGCAGAGCTCCTAATTTTTAATTTAATATGTGTAGTTGCCTACTTTTTCTTATTGAGTTGGAAAAGCGTTAATCCTGCATTTGCAAAAGCTGTAAGAATTGTCGCTACTGCGATTGGCATAGCTGCTGGAGGAAGTTGAGGATAAATCATCAACATACCAATGATTGGAGCAATCAACAATAAACCATCAAATATCCAATATGCAATGTGTCTGACGTTGTCACTTACAGATGGAACATCTTCTTGGTTTTCAACCTGGTTAATAGCTTTGTCGAGATCTTCTTTCAATTTTTTCATTTCCTCAATAGCTATTGTACCAGGTATTTCAGGCTCGGGCTCAGGGTCTGGAGTTGGTTCAGGGTTAGGATCAGGCGTAGGGTCAGGATCTGGAGTCGGATCAGGACCTGGAGTTGGCTCTGGGTCAGGGTCTGGTGTTGGAGTTGGATTCTCTTTGTAATAATCTCCACCAGAGATGTCGTAATATCGTTCAAGTGTAGAAACATTCTTATTTTTCATATCAGTGGCTACTTCTACACCAGCATATCTCCAGTGCCAAGGTTCATACATATAACCTGTAACAGATTCTTCTCCGTCAGGATATCTAAGTATGAATCCATACTTGTATGCGTTTTTTACAAGCCATGAGTATTCTTTTGTATTTTTGAACTTGTCATCAATATCATTTAAATCAGCTGTCAAACCAGTTTGGTGCTCTGAATATCCAGCTCTAGCTGAGTACCTGTCAGCTGCTTCAATTCCATCTTGTTTTACGTAATTTGTGTAAAGCTGTTGCTGGTAGTCAAATGTTCTGAATCCACTTACAACTATCAATGACATGTTTTCTTTTTTTATAGCCTCGTTCATCATTGCTAGAGCTTCTGCAGTTTCTTTTCGAAGCTTTTGACCATTGACAGTTGACAAGTCAGATGGGCCATAAGTGATTGGATTATTCGGGTGTTTTTTGTTCACGACTTCAGTGACTTTTTTATCAGTCGTATATTCAGGATATTTTAACTCTTCTTCTGGAGCCGATGGACCTGGATCTTTTGGATTCAAGTCAGAGAGATCATGAGCATTTTTATCTGTAAATAGTGTTGAGTGCGCATATAGTCCTCGAAGAGATGAAACAAACCAGATATTTGATTTTCCTCCATCAGTTGTAACTTCTTCTCCGTAAACCCAGCCTTTCATGTCGATGACATCTCCGGTGTTATAAGAAGCAATCGCGCTAGATCCTCGACTTGCCCCTGATCTGAATGTTACTCCATCGAATGCAACTTTTCTTTCAGTAGGCTTAATAGTTTCATATACTGTTAAGTCTTGAAGCCCTGATGTTCCTGAGTTGGTGAATCCACTTGAGTGAGAATATAAACCAGAGAAGTTTCCAACAAACCAAATGTCGCTTCCTTCGACTGCCTCTCCGTGAACGAAACCTTTAAATGTTCCAACTACATTTGGATCAAGTGTCCCCTTAACTTCTGACTTAGTAGTGGGTTGAGACCTTTGATTAATAGTTGAATTAATTGTTTGACGCTGATTAGACTCAAGAGTTTGTCCACCTTTTTTACGAAGAATTCTTTTTCTTCCTGCGAACCAACCACCTACTCCAACTCGTCCTGCACCAGCTCGTCCGTTTTGATCGATTCCGGTAGAAGCATCAAGAGCGACTTCGATGTGTCCATAAACTCCACCACCCATATCTGGGTAAACAATGATGTCTCCTGGACGAATGTCACCAACAATATCAAAATATGCAAGAGAGGCTTGATTGTCTCCCCATGATTTAGCATGACCCCATGCTCCAGCTGGAACATTTAACACTCGGTAACAATATTGGTTTACAAAACTTACACATTCACCAGGAAAACCACCATCATTGTATTTTCCGATGTTTCCACCTTGTGAAAGTCCCCAGTTTTTAAATTCTTGTAATGTCATTTTATCCCTCGATCTTTAATATATTAATTATACAATTAATGGTCTGGGTAATTTTAGGGACCGACTGTAGCAATTCGTCTGATCGCTTTGTTTGGTTGCGAACCAGTTGTGTTTGACACTATTAAATCAGAAGCTACTGGGTTGCCATTATTAACACCTTGTTCAATAACAAAAGCATCATAACTTGGTTGACAATATTGAGTTCTTGTTCCAGAAGCTGTTCCAATGTTAGTTTGAGCAGTCCAGATGACTGTAACTGTTTCATCATCTGGAACCTTTAGCCATGGAGATGCTGGTTGAGCTGCAAGTCCATTAACTGAAACCGAAGCACTTGTTCTTCCATCTTGCCATGAAGCAACAGTGTAGTTGACAGGAACTCCATCGATGCTGTAAGAATAATTTACCCATAGATTTCTCGAGCTATATCCGATTCCCCAGTCGACTCCTGAAATTGCAGAATCCAATCGATAAACAGACGGATTTGATGTGCTGATAGAAACAGAGTTAAAGTTAGGAGGAGTAACAGTAGTGAAATCAGGGTTGTCTCCACCAGAAAACGAGAGTCCTCCAAAGTTTTGAACTCTTAGAGATGTTCCTCCGCCGACTGTATCTCCGAAACTACAAGAAATTGATCCTGAGCCAGAAATTGAAAAACTTACTGGTAAGCTGGAATTAAAATAATCTCTCGCTGATGTGCTGTAACTATCTGGCCCTTCGTGAGAATATCCAACTCCGCTTGACTTATCGTAAATTATACTTCCATTACAGACCAATTGGAGTCTAATTGAGTTTTGCCAGTGCCATCCACCTGTTGTTGACGGAAACGCTATAGAATCAATTACAAGTGTCGTTCCTGAAGTATGCCAATTTACTGCAAGAGTTCCAGAATTTCCAGCTCCGTTGTCTCTATAAGTATAAATCGACTGAGCCATGTTTACACCTTCTTACGTAGCCAGATAAGTTGAACACCTGGAATTGCTGCAGGAGTTGGAGCTGTCGGACCAGTGATAATTATTCGAGTTTTTGTTTTTGCTGCATCTGGTTGTAAAACACCAGCAACAAATGAATTGTCTGGATCAAATCCTAAATCAGGAGAAAGATTTGCAGGAGGTCTTTTGTCTATGATATTTGCTGTTTTAATATCTGTGGCATTTGCAGGAATTTCGATTAAAGCAATAACCAGATAAGGGTTATTGACTCCAACCACAGCTTTGATGTCACTCATTGAAGGCGGAACTGGATTTGATTGAGCAACACCTTCGATTTCTTTAATTTTTAAAACTGAAGGACTTTCAATTATGTGGTCGCCTTCATCAAAAATAATATCTCTATCGATGTAAACAACGATATATGAATATCTAGAGAATGCTTGGTCTGAGCCAGCTAATGGAAGAATAAAATCTTTATCGTTCCAGCCAAGATAACAATAATCATTATACTTGATTTTCAAGTGACCTTGAGATTTAACAACTATTGACATATCTGAAGGAGTGTTGGGAACAACATTAAATCCGTTTAGCACAGCTCCATTCGATCCTGTTTCTGAGTCTAAAATATTCGTTACAAATCGATCTATAAACTTGCTCGCACCTCGTTCGGATGTCCAAGAATCATTATCTCTGTAAGCTACATAAGTTCCAAAAATATTTGCATCAGGGTCCATGTTTTATTCTCCTTAAAGTTTCCAGTCAAAAACGCTGGTTCTGTTAGTTGGTGTTCCAACGATTTCTATTGTTCCAAAAACTGGCATAAAGTCTCTACACTCTTTGATCAATCCAAGTTCTGACTTGCTTTTTTCCATAATCCGTACATCGAAATAATAAATTGCTGGAGGAATTTGAGTTTGCCTTTTGCTGATTCTAAAAATAACTCTTCCTTCAGCTGGATCAAGTCCATACATTCCATGATAATTATTTTTCCACCAAGAAGATGTATCCGTTGGTCCAGCTTCTCCAGAGGTTGCATCATCACAATCTACAGAAATTTTAAATAGAACATCATATGTGAATCCCGATAATTCTTTGTCGACATCTGTGATCGCTGAAGAAATATCTTTTTGCTCATTTTGCCAGTCGGCTTTTGCTGTCCCTTGAATTTTTTCAGGACGGATTCCGTCATATTGAACTGCTTTTACAGTTAAGACTGCGATTTTTCCTTCAAGACTTTTTGGAGTCGTTGTATTGTCTGCAGAATTTAAATTAACAAAAGAAACAGGAATGTAATTATTCGTTCCTCTGACCATTGCGTCATATACTACTGGTTTTGGGGCTTTTCTGACTGCCATATTATTTACATTTTACCATTTTTAAATATTTGCATTACCTTCTAATATAACTTTGAGGGTAGTAATTTTGCATTCTGCCAACTACGTATGTTACAGATCTTCTAGCAAACCAGGGTCCCGTTCCAGATGTAGTGTAGTTTGTTACTGGACCTGAAGTATATCCTCGTTCTTGGTACCACGAATATTGCTCTACCCAAACGATTGTTCCTGACCAAGGTTCGACAGATCGTCGAGTGTTCATTCTAAGAGCTCCACTTTTCATCGGAGTAATTTTTCTTGAAAGTCTATGAATATCCTCTAATGCCAATCTCATAGCAATATTTGTGTCAAGTTGAATTTTAGCTAAGATCTTTTCTGGGTCTGACTCATAAGTTACGTAACTCATTATTTACTCTTTTCAATTCTAAAGATGTCTCTTTGAACTTGCTTGATCAATTTTGGAAATGTCATTCTTTGAGTTGCTGGCCACCCTGGTTGGCACATTGTAATTTCCATTTTTTCAACTGAGTCTGTGGTGATATTCAGCCTGTACGAATAAATCCTGTATGCTCCATTTAAGAAAGAAAAATATTCATCTGCCAAAACATTTAGTCCTGTTGCATCACCAATACTAAGGTTTGAAGGGTTTAATTTATTTGTTTCAATTAACAGACTTGGAACAGTTTGAATGTCGTTATGGATATTTAAGTCAGCTTTTGCTGCATTATCAAGGTCTTGTTGGTTTTTCACACCACTGTAAGAGCTATATTTAGCCAATACTCCGTATTTGTTTATAGAACTTTTGTCTTGAGCTAATGTTGCCCACTTAACGACACTACTTACTCCGTCAGAAGTTGAAGTTGACTGCTCTTCTTGAGCTGATCCATAATTTGTGTTGTAAACCTCTTCGATTCCTCTTTCGATTTCAATTGTTTGAATATCTCCAGGATACGTGATTGTTTTTACTACAGCAGGATTTCCTTCGTATTCATATAGATTGAATTTTCTATCCCAACTAAAGTTGTATTCAAAGTTTTCTTCTGGATTTTCAGCTAATTTTGAAAGATTATACAGCGCATCTTTTGCGTTTTGTTGATGATAATGTCGTGTTCTTGTTGCTGGCCAATTAACGTCTGGATAATAATCTCCAAATCGAATTCCTAGATCGTACTCATCTCCTGGAGATGGTTTTTTGTAGAGTTGAAATTCACTAAGATCTAAATTTCCTGACAAAACATTAAATCTAATTCCATAAACTTCTTGAGATGTGTTGGGAATTGTTATTGAATTTTTAACGAATGATTCTCCTGAAACAGATCCAGAAACACTTCTAATCGTCGAATTATTCGAGTCAATCAAGTCTATCCGATATGTTCCAGAGTGTTTACTATAAAAGCTGAAAAATAAATCTCCATGATTCGACTCCATTTTGTCTGGGAAATTATATCGGATTCCTTGACCACTTAAAATATAAATACCACCTCCCCACAACCGTGGATTACTTCTTGTTGGTTCTTCTCCGGAAGAATAAGTCCATCCATCAAACCAGTCTTCCGATGTTTCAAAAGCATAATTTTCAATATAATTTTTTTCGTGTTGAGCATCGGTAACAATTTGACGAGCCATTTGAGCATAAGTCATACCACCATATCCAACTTCGATAAATCTTTTGTTGAGCATTTCTCCAAAACCAGAAAACTTTACTTGAAGTTCTTCTTTTCCAACTTGAGAAAGTTTTAATGAAACGTGCTCCAGATATCCTCCGGTAAGAGGCTTGAAGTCTCTTTTAATTACAACATTTGTTAAATACGGCTCAAGAACATTTTGACTCCATGTCGAAGTTCTCTCCATTTTCTTAATAAACTGAGTATATTCAATAGTTACATCACCAAAATCTGGTTGATTTCTTTCTTTTTCAATTGTCAAGTCAGAAATAGCGATATTTGAAAGATCTGCAAGCATCTTATTAGATTTCGAGTCATAAAGTTCAATTCGATAGTCAGGAATTTTTAATTCGGAAATCCAAGGTGTAAGGCCATCATTCTTCATGTTTATGCACCTTCGTAATCAGTTGTCCATTTAATTACTGCTCTGTCGTTGTCATTACTTCCACCAGATGAAAGAAGATAGATTCGATTGTCTCCTGGGACAAGAGGCCACCAGTTCGAGTTAGGATTAATACTCATAGATGCTGACTTCCCGTTAATCGTGACTTCTCTTTCTCTCATGTTGACGACAAGTTTTTGAGATTTTACAAGAGTAGTATCAATCTGAATATATGTATTCGTTGTCGCATTTAGCAAAATAACTGGCGAAGAAAATGGACCTGTCAATTCGATTATTGGCCATGTCTCAATAGGACCAGCATTAAATATCGTTGTAGCATGTTGTCCTGCTTCAAACAGGACTGGAAGTGTTTCTGGTACTAAGTGACCACCAAAAATTTCTGTAAACAAAAGATCTTCATTCCAAATTGAAGTTAAGTCTCCGTATTTTCCTGCAAGTGAAAGAGGATAATCTGGACAATAAAATGTTACTTGGTAGTTTCCTGTTTTATAGTTGTCATAATCAGCTTTAATATCAATACAATAACCTTCTGTGTAAAAGATTTTTCCTGAACTGAACTTAATAAATATCGGATATAATTTTCGAATAGTAAGTTTATTAATCAGTCTTTCTCTAGAACTATATTCTGAAGATCGATATTTGCTTCCTGGAGGACAATTCCAGTACTCGTCGTAATAAAACCCGTTAATCGTAATTTGTCGGGCACTGTAAAGTTGTGAACTCATATATCCACCATCTCTACCAGACCAATCTCCATAGTTATTTCGAATTGGTGGTCTTTCAAGTCCTGTCACAGAAACAATTTGGATATCTCCGTTTTCGGTGCCAAATTCAATTCCCTCAGTAATAACTTTACCTCGGTCTACTCTTTGTGTTCCTGCTAAAATCTGCATATTACGCCTTTAAATACTCCCAATACATATCTCTTGCTAATTTGTCAACGTCTGCCTCTGTATTAAATGTATTATACATTGTAATGCCATCCTTAGTTGCACCAGAAGACGCTGGTGATCCTGAAACTTGCGCATTGCCTGAAACATTAACATCCATTGATTTAAGAGTTTCAAACGGTTTTGCGATTGCATTAGCTAATTGCTCTGAAGAAGATTGAACGTTTGAAATTTGTGAAAGCATACCTTGAGCAAGTCCTTCTCCGATAAATTCACCAATTGCATATGTTACTCGTGATGGAGACTTAACTTTAACTGCATCTGCCATTGCTTTTGAAGCTGATGTTGATAATTGAGCTGCGGCTGAATTAACTTCGAATTGTCTGCTCTTTAATCCGTTGATAACTCCTTGAGCCATCCAATATCCAACGTGGAATCCATCTCCGTTCCAGTCTCTAGCACTTCTAAATGCATTTCCAAGAGCGTTTGCAAATGATGCACCAGTTGTAAAGAATAGAGGACCCATTTGACCCAGAGAATTAAGCGCCGTTGAAATTGTTTCTTTCATTTTTTCTGGAATTAATGCTGTGTTCCAACCTTCTGTCAATTTTGTTCCAAACGAGAATCCAACATTATAAAGTTGTTGTGATTGACCAGAGATAGTTGAAATTACTGCGTTAACCATTTGTCCCATAGTTTGAATCAATGAAACTAATCCAGCTGTAGTTTCAGGTGTGATAGCTGGAAGAGTCGAAATAATTCCCGCAAATTCTCGTAACTTATTTGCTATATCGATTGCTACTGAGATGACGGCTAGTTTTTCAGTAGCAGCAGCAGAATCTCCGCTGATATCAAGAATTCTTGTAAGGCCAGTTTTTGCTAGATCAACGTTTATTAGAGCGACTTCAGCAACAGCGGGAAGTGTATTTAACACACCAACAAATTCTCTCATCTTATACAAGATACTCATTGCCATGTTTACTGTCCATTCTTTTTCTCCAAGTTCACTACCAACAGGAGAGTAAAATGCTATTTTAGTTATCGAACTTTGAATTCCAGAAAGATTTGTCTCTGCTTCAGGACTTGGTTTTGTCAATGAATTGAGAACTCTAGCGAATTCTGTGTACTTGTAAAGAATCGACATTGCCATATTTGTTGTCCATTCTTTTTCTCCCATGTCACTCATAGTTGGAGAGTAAGAAATCTGTCGTATACAGTTTTGAATGCTTTGCAAAATAGGGATAGTGTCAGGTTTCGGACCTTGAAGAGAATTAAGAACTCTTGAAAGCTCTGTCATCTTATAAACAATCGACATAGCCATTCCGACCATATGCTCCTTGTCTCCGATGTCACCAGCAACTTGAATATCGACTATAGATCGAATACAGTTTTGGATGCTTTGAATGTTTGAAATAGTTTCAGGACGAGGTCCTTGAAGAGTGTTCAAGACAGATGACAGTTCTCTCATCTTGTAAACTATTGACATCGACATATTTACGACGAACTCTTTGTTTCCTATGTCTCCAGCAAATGGTACGTTAACAATTTTTGAAATACAGTTTTGAATACTTTTGATTATTTCCGCAACTTCCGGTTTTGGACCTTGAAGTGTGTTTAGAACTCCAACAAGTTCTTTCATTTTTCCAACAATCGACACCGATGTAGACACTGTGTTTGCAATTTCACCAATTTCCTTGACGTTAATGTCAGAGATCTTGTTGATACAATTTCCGATACTTTGAATTATAGAAACTGTTTCTGGTTTTGGACCTGAAAGTGTATTTAGAACTTTTGTTAATTCATTTAATTTGTTAACAATAGATATTGAAGCAGCAACTGTATATTCTTTTGCGCCGATATCGTCGACTGTTTTAATATCAGAAATTTTATTAAGGCAATTCTTAATACTATCGATTATTGCAACTGTGTCAGATTTTGGACCCTCTAGTTGATTTGCCGCTCCAACAAATTCCTTCATCTTGTAAGCAATAGAGGTTGACATACCGATCATGTGTTCTTTTGCGCCAATATCTTTGAGCACATCGATTCCAGATAATTTACTCATCGAATTCGTAATACTTTCGATAGCAGCAACAACACTAGATTTTGGACCTTCTAATTGATTCATTACTTTTACTAGTTCCATGAACTTGTAAATTATTGATGTTGCCATTCCGACCATATGCTCTTTCGCACCGATGTCTTTGATGTTTTTGATTAAATCAACTTTGTTCAATGCGTTTGCAATACTCTCAAGAATTGCGGCTGTATCAGGTTTTGGACCAGAAAGTTTGTTCATTCCGACTACGACTTCTTGCATCTTGTAAACAATTGCAACAGCCATATTTACTGTGTGCTCAATGCCTCCGATGTCTTTGATACTTTTGACATTGTTTATTTTTGAAATACAGTTAGAAATACTTTCAATTTTGTCGACGTTTCCAGGATTGACGCCTTCCATTCCATTAAGAGCTTTTGAAATTTCTGCCATTTTTTTAACGATAGAAACAACCGTACTAACTTGATCTTCGGTGATAGATTTTCCACTAAAGAAGCTTCCAACTGCTCCAAATAGTCCACCAGATCCCTTGGTGTCAAAAACAACTTTCATTATTTTCCCAAGATCACTAATTTTCTTTTCAAGATCAGAAGGATTGAATGTAACTTCTTGCTCGATCTTTTTCAGAGCATCAATCACAGATGCATATGTTTGAACAACTTTCCCAGCATTTTCAGTTGCTTTTGCATCCAAAGCTTGCTTTGAAGCTCTACTTAGAATTTGCCAAAAACCTTCGTCTCCGTTGTACGCCACGAGATCGATGCATTTCTTTAGAAGGTTCAATTTTACTTGAATCATTCCAATGTCTAATTCAATTCCTTGAATTTCATTTAATTGTTTTGCAACTGTATAATATGTGTCGACAACTTTACCAATTAGAGCTGTGTCAACCATAGCCAAAAATTGTTTCGCAGTTTGAGCAATCATCGAGCCAATTCCCTTATCTCCTGGATCAGCAACATAACTAATTACTTGCTTAAGAATTGCGAGTTTACCATAGATAGCTGCAGGGTTCAATTCAATTGATTGAAGTTTGTTAAGAGTTTCAGCAACATCGTAGTATGTTTTAACAACTTGGGCAACAATTCCGATGTCGACTTTTGCTAAGAATTGTTTCGCAATTGATGAGATCATTGATCCAATCGATTCTCCGCCAGAATCAGCTACAAGATGCATAATTGTTGAGATCAGTATGATCTTGTTTTTGATAGCTTCGGGATTTAGCTCAATAGATTGTATCTTGTTAAGAGCGACAGCGATGTCTGCGTATGCTTTTACGACTCCAGATATAGAACCTGCATTTAATGAATTTTTGAAATTACTAAATAGACCACCAGTAGAAATAGTGCTGATATATTTAACAACTTCTCCGATATTTTTGATTTTATCTTTTACTTTTCCGATATCTTCAGGAACTTTTTTGTTCACTTCATCGATTGCTTTTGCTGCAACAATCATTGCTCCGCAGATAGCTGTCATAGCTAATAGTCCTGCAACTAATATTGCAGCTCCAACTCCAGTCATCATAATTGCCCCAAGAACACCAGCAAGAACTCCGACTGCAGCAACACCAATTGCTAGGCTTGCAACTTTTTTAGCAAAATCTCCAACGTCAGAAGGAAGAGCTGAGTTAGCATATTTCACAGCAGCTGCTACTATAGCAAGAACTCCTGCAATTCCGACAAGAACAAATAATCCTGGAATGATGTTTCCTTTTAATAAGCCGGCAACGAATGATAGTCCTCCAATTGCGACAACCGCTCCAGATAAAACTGCAAGTTTTTGAATTAATCCAGACAGATCATTTGGAATTGCTTTGTCAACAATCCACAGTGCTCCGGCAAGTGCTGCAATAGCTGCTGCAATTCCTATAAGATTCAAGATTCCAGCTCTTGTTGATTTGATCTTTCCTGCAATCACTGCGAGAGCTTCCATTCCTAAAACTGCACCACCGAGCATAGTTAATTTCTTGGCGAGTCCATACCAATCATCAGGAATCGCCTTGTACGCAACCCATAAAGCTCCTGCAAGAGCGGCAATCGCTGCTGCCATCAAAATAAGATTTCCCATTCCCATTTGAACAGTTTTCATTGCTGTTTGTCCCTTTGAAAGAGAAGCAGCTGTCTTTTTTGCAGACTTTGCCATTGTCTCTGCTCCAGTTGCAATTCCACCTCCTCCAAACATTGATCCAAAGAAATTTGACAGACCTTTCATCGATGTAAATGACTTTGCGATACTTGCAAGTCCTGCTAGTCCTCCACCAAGCTCTTTAATTGGCCCAACAACTTTTCTGGCGACAAGCAAACCAGTAATAGCAACAATTAATCCTGTTAGAACAGGCTCTGGGATCTTGTTAAGCACATTAACAAGGAGAGTAAGAGCTTTCACGATAGATGTAATTACCCCAGTGACTGCTCCAGATCCTGCTAGGTTCACGAATCCTTCGACTAATGGTTGGAAAGCTTTCATCAATGTTTGACCTAAAGCTCCCAAAGCTTTCATCAAATCCATTACAGATTTTCTGAATTCTTCATTTCCTTGGAATGCTTTGACAAGTCCAACACTCATGAATCCGATAAATGCAGCGAGAAGAGGGTTTACTTTTATCAAACCCATCAAGCCGCCTTTTCCACCTTCTCCTGTGATTAGTGATTTAATTCCACCAGAAAGATTTCCTAAAACTCCTCCAATTCCCGGAAGGCCAGATAGCAATTGGCCAAATGCTATAGCAGCTCCACCAACAATAGGAATTAGCATTCCAGCGTGTTTTGAAACAAATTCCATCGCTTTTCCGACTTTTGTTAGAATGTCTGGAAGTTTTTCAGTTAATTTGTCTATAAATGGAACGAGAGCATTTCCTAGATTCGTAAATGCTGTAGTCATTTCTTTTGATCGAAGACCTGTAGCAAAAACCTTCATCAGTCGCGTAGTTGCTTTCAACAATCCTGTTTCTTCAAAAACAAGTCCCTTAGCAACTTTTCCTGTTTCATCCATTTCCACTCGATAACCAGAAAGAGCTCCTTTCAAAATAGAGAATGAGCCTTTTACTCTATCTGTTTGTCGAGCCATGGTATTTTCAAAGGCTTCCATTGCTTCTGGGCTAACAGCAGCTTTCATTGCTTTTTCAAATAGTGCAAAATCGATTTTCCCATTTCGAGCCATTTCTCGAATTCCGTCTTGTGTTTTTCCTGTAATTTCGGAAAGCTTCGAATAGATCGGGATTCCTCGATCAGCCATCATCTCAAGGTCCATTGTCATAGCACGGCCTGAAGATGCTGTTCGACCGTAAAGTCTAGCTAATTCATCAATAGGAACTTGAGTTGCCAAAGAAACATTACCAAGTGTTTCAAGGTCTCCGTTCAATTGGTCAAGTGTTCTACCATATTGAACTAATTGTTTTGTTGCAGCGGTAACATCTGTTCTCTGGAAAGGGTTGTTCATCCAGTAGTTTGCAGCTGTTGCCATTGCTTTGTTACCAGCATCCATTGTTCCAAGCAAACCACCCATTGAAACTTGTTGAGTTTCTAGCCAGTCAGCTCCTTGAATTGCTGATTTTGCAAATGAAGTTAAACTAGTCGTCGCAGCAAGAGCACCAGTTGTAAATGTTCCCCAGGCAATCTGACCAATAGACTTAGAGATTGAACTTAAAGCAGAAATACTTTGATCTGCGAGAGAATCGACTGCTTTTCCAGCAGTTTTTGCACCAGCTGTCATATCTTCTCCAAGTTTTTCTCCTGTTTGAGAAGATGATTTACCAACAGCTTTTTGAAAATCTTCAATTGCTGTATTGACCTTCTTAAGAGAGGCCATAAACTCAGAGTAATCGGCTGTAATGTTATATTTGACTGATCCGTCTGAAGATCCACCCACTACGAATTTTTCCTTTGATCAGTTTGAATGTTTTGTTTTGCTAATAACACTTGAAATTCTCAGATTCTCTGTTAGTTTTCTTAATCTCATTTTACCATTTTAACGGATTGAGACTTCTACAACAGTTTTTTGAGTGACTCCAAAACTTTCTTATAGTTACTTTGAGACTTTGCGTTCGGTCCATGAATAATGTTATTCAAAAGAAGCATCTTTTTAGCTTCCTCCCTTTGAGCAACCTTAATCAAAACAGGAAGATCTCTTGCGGCGACTACATTTTCAAGCTCCCACAAAGTATATTGCGGATAATAATATGCAATATAGGCCAAAGATTCGCGCTCTTCCATTTCAGAAGATACAGCTTTTTTCTTTGGCCTAATCGGCATCGCCTTAATAACCGTTGTCGGTTGTTTTGGCTTGTCTTGATTCATCTTACTCTAGCGAGAACTCAGTTTGAACCATCAAGTCGAAACGTTTCTTCGCAGGAATGTTTAATTCTTCAAGAAGATCATTTATCGGCATCATGTCTTTTTCACGAGGAACAAAGAATTCTGCGAATGCATCTGCCATTTCAGTTCCAACGACTTCAGCTTCTTTTGTAAGGGTTTCTTTTTCTTTATCGGTGATACTTACTTTGTTCAGTTTCTCGTCGATCTCTTTCAACTTTGCATATCCCATTTGAATAGGCTTTAGTTGTTTTTGTGTTGGATAATGAACATCATAAACATTATCTTTTCCATTGACAGTTGCACCAAAATCAAATGAATCTGACACGTCCTTAGTAATTTCATATTTTGTGGCCATCAAACCTCCTCAGTTGTGACTCTTAATATTGATGGACTTATTATATCAAATTATTATCGATTCATTAGATCAGTGACATCTATTTTATTTGAGGTTTTTCCTGAAAAATCAGATGTTGATCTAATGTGTTTCATTGTATTGACAGCTGACATAGCGGTATCAAATTTTTCTTGAGAATCTTTTCGAACATTTTCAGAAATATTTTTATTTCTTAGAGCAAGAGTTACAGGTGCAGAAAGTCTCTGAATCCTTGTTTGAGCTTGTTGAGATTTTTCCAATGAAGACCTGATAGATTCTTTCGATGGTTCTTGTTTTGCAGCTTCAGAAGAAGCTCTTCCAATTCCATCAGCCATTTGACTTGCATAAAAATTCAATTCTTTAGCATTTTTATTTAGATTATAAGAAGCACTATCAGAAATTTCTGAAAATGGCATATTGTCGTTTGCAGCTTTTTTAGTTGCAGAAGCTGTAATTATTGTTGCTTTTGTTAACTTATCGTCCATAGATGATTCGACGCTAAACTTTTGCTTTCCTGTCGCGTCGATTTCTCCACCAGTTGGAGTAAACCCTGCATCACTTGGATGGACTCCGTCGAGAGTTCCATATTTTCCGTATGCTTTACTTGGTCCATTTGCAAACATACCCTTCGAGTCACGATATGGATTTCCAGATGTTGCATTGTCGACTGTTGTCTTTATTTTAGACAATTGATTTTTTATTTCTTTATAATCTGTAAGATTCATGATAAACTTTCTTTTACTTATTTCCTTTATTTTACCACTTTAACTTTCGTCAGAATGTCGTTCTTTAATTTCACCTGCAAGTTCTAACCAGTTTACGTCCGTCAAAACGTCTGATAAAAATGAGTGAACTCGAGAGTCAACATTTATTTCGTCAAAGATGAATTCTTTGATCAATTCTGACAGTTGATCGACAGAAAGAGAAGTTTCGTGTTCGTTATCTTGGAATCGGCAATCAAGATCAAGATCAAAGTGAATCATTACTTGATATGTGTTGTAGTTTGTCCAACCTTTATAAGATTCGTTCATCATTTTCTCCTTATAAAATTTCGATTTTTAAGTTTTCGTATCGGCAAATTCCGTCATGGTCAGTGTGAAGTTCCATAATTGTATTTGCTTTTTCATTTAGCTCTTCTTCGTTTTGAGCTTTTAAATCGTAACAACCAAGTTCCTCAATTGATTTATTGTCATCTGACATGATGTGGTGAGCTGATAATTTTACTAGATATTTCATATTAAATCTCCTTTTCATTATGAATTAGTTTAACTATATAATTATAAATCAAATGATCAAAAAAGTAAATACTTTTTATCAATAATCTTGAGATAAAGTGATGTATTTTAATCGAGGTGGATATTTTACCATCTATTAGAAAAACCAGTCATGCGCGTCCTCTGGGGGTGGCTCTAGGTCAAATTTTTGTTCGACCCCTGTAGGATCTTTCTCTACAAGGAAAACTTTTAATGTCCTACCATTGTCTTGAAAACTAAATTGAACTTTCATCGGAGATTCACGAGTGGTCGAACATAGCCTTCCGTTCTCACCAATTACTTCAAATCTAGTGACTCTTGCAACATCAACTGTTCCATCTTTTGAGCTGGCGTCCACTTGTTCTACAGTATCGTCAACAACAATGATGGGAGTTCTGTCCTTTGGTAATCTGTCTTCTACAATTCCATATTCTGTAATAGCTGTTGAAACAGTGTTTCGGCTATAGCCAGATCTTCCAGCTTCACTTGTTTTAAGGCACCTAATATAACTTCCATTGACTTGAAGGTCGTCAATTGATGATTCTGCTATTTCGTTCCAACTGTACCAACGATCTCCAAATTGTTTTACAACAAGGCAATTGTTTGCGCTCATTAAAAATCTCCTTCTGCAACTTGAAGGCACTTTAATCCTTGCTCTCTCCACATTTTTACAACTCTGTCTCTATCATCTAGAACAAACAAAATATTGTATTTCTCTTTAATGTAGTCTTCGTATATTTCTCTTTTTACAATAGCATCGTTTCGATTGTCGTTTCCTTTTCTCATGAGGAGTGAGTCATATGGTATGTCGTTGTTTTCAAGCCAGCCTTTTGTCATCATCGAACAAGTGTCATGTCTCCCAGAGACAATGATAATTTTTATTCCTAGTTGAGTGTAAACTCTCAAAATATTAGCTATTTCATTATCAACTCTATCTCGGAATACTTTTGATTCGTCATATGGAGATCTTTTGCCGTCCATGTGAGCCAACGTTCCATCAATATCGCAAATAATTGCGTTTTCGAGGTCTTTATCGTATTTGACTTCTGGAATTTCGATTACTTCAACTTCTTTCTCTTCAATTGACGATTGCAACGTTTTCAAGTATTGTTTGTGCATGTTTTCAATGACTTTGTGGCCAACAGTTTTTTCTCTGGTGAGGTCTCTTTCGATGCATGTTTCAACAGGAATGTCCATAAATGACATAATACTAAAATCAGCTCCATAAATCTTTGCAATTGTTCGAAGATCATTTTCGTGCATCGGGTGGATATTCGTATCGTCAACGATTACGTCGATGCCTTTTCTCAAAAATGTTTTTATCAATGCGTTTCTAGAAGTTAAGATTCCTTGTTCATTCTCTTTAGTATAAAGGCCAGAATCGAGCATTTCTCGAAGATCATCTTTGTTGATTCTTTTAATTCGGCCTCCAGATTTAAAGACTTGGTCTTTTGCCCAAGTAGATTTTCCAGAAGCCGGAAGACCCTTTGTCATTATGAGTTTCATTTTTCTCTTATCCTGCTAAATCGTTTTTTATTAACGATGAATATTTCTGGGTGTTGCTTATGTTCTCTGACTGGAGTGAACCATTCTCTATCTTTCGAAAGCTGCCCTGGAAGTATATGAGTTCCTTCCGCCCAACCATCTTGAGCATCGTGATTTACCCAAATGTTTGTCATATATCCGCATGTCGGAGATCCAATTTCTTCTGTCGCTTCTCTTAACTCAAAGATTACTCCAGCTTTTAGCTGAGGCAAGTCTTTTTCAAGAACATAAAGTTGTCCTGGCCTGTATCCTGAAAACATTATTTTTCCTCCTTATCAGCTATTGAGATGTCACCTGTTAAAATGTCTCGATAAATCTGAATGAACTTTTTAGTTGCAAGTCTTTTAAGTTGGCTAAAATCAACTTTCTTGCCAGAACTTGCAATTTCCCATGATTCTTCTGTAATCATATCGTGATAGCATGTATTAGAGATCCTAGGAATGTGTTCCATGTCCAGTCTCTTATCGACCTCTGGCTGTATTTTATTCATTATTTTTTGAACTCTTGAAAGCGTACAATACTTGTTAACAAAATACATTTCTTGATAAGTCTCAGAATGTTTGTTGTTTCCACCAAAAGTGACTGCATTGTTCTCTTGAAACTTTTGAGTAACTATTTTTGCGTAACAGTGATCTCCAAATTTGTTGGTCCAATAGGGCCTTTTGATGACAACTCCTTCTCCTTGATTTCCGATCTCTGACTTTCCAACGAATTCTCGAATGTCAGCCTCTGTGAGTTCTCCTGCACCAAAAATTGTTGGATGATTAAATCCATATTCTTCTGAGATAGTTTCAACAAATGATGGATCTATAAAAGCTCCCTCTCCAGAATTGTCATAATCGTTATCATAAATATCAAATAAATACCATTTTTGATATGCAGTCTCAGGATATTGGATAGTGTGACGAACTAACCATTCTCCGTAAAGCGTATGAGTTGGGTTTTGAGTCAAATAAGAAACAATAGATTCTTGATTTCTTGCCCACTCTGTAAATCCTCTGAAACTCTCATCTCTAGGGAGTTGCCTTGTTCTACTTCCGCACTGGACAACTCCATCTTTGTCTAGCCAGATTGAGGTGTTTGCACCGTCAATTTTTTCTTGAATGACTACAAAAGGGTTTCCTTCTAACATTCCTTCAGTTTCTTCTTTTCCGAATCGATGGATTTTTGGATATTTTTTAAATTGCATATTTACTCCACATTTACTTCTGGACTTTCGGTGTCCTTAATCGTACAACTAATTGAATCAACTTTTGTGTTTTCTTCGTTCTCTCTAACTGTAAAACACACATATTTTCCATCTTGGAATCGTTCAACAATTGAGCTCCCTGATTCGAATGACGAAATCGACTTGGGCGCTTCTATATTTTTAGAGTTGCCGTCAAGGAGTTGAGCAAGTTTGATTGTCCCAAAAAAGGTCCAAAAACATATAATCCAAATTCCTACAAAAATTCCTGTCCACTTCAATGTATTTTTCATTCAAGCTCCTTCATCATTGTGTCTCTCAATCTGATAAGTTCGTCTTCGTCAACGTCAATATCTAGTGATGCCTGAGCAATAACTTGAATTGTTTGATCTTGGCGTATCTCCTTTTCTGTACTTTTCTTACCTTTCATTAAATCGATGAAATTCCAGAATGCTTTCCATGACATCGCAAAAACGAGAATTATCAACAGGAAACCAATAACATCTCCTATGGCGACAGCGTGAACTTTTTCTGGAGTGTTTCCAATTACAGAAAAGAGCATTACTGTGATCCAAAGCATATAGAGAAAACCAACTCCACCAAGAAAAGCTGAGTACAATTTTTCTTTATTCATTGTCTTCCTCGAAATCTTCATCATCTTCCTCTTCATCAAGGCATTCAAGTGGATCAAAGCCCATTGGTTTGTCTGCTTTGTGAGGAGTTATCATGCTTTCTTCTAATGTGAAAGTGTCGCACGAGTGTTTCCCTAATAGTTCGTCCCATGAAACATCTTTTCCAATTGCATTTTTAATTTCCTCTTCTGTGGCTTCAAAAACTCCTTCGAGTTGTCCCATGCGACCATAATCCAAATAAAAATCCCATAGTTTCTTTTCGTTCATGAATCCTCCTAATTAATAATTTAATTATAAACAAAAAGCTTGTAAAAGTAAATACTATTTCTCGACGTATATAATGTCTTCATATGTCTCTTGATCGACATATGTTTCGATTGATTTTTCATTAGTCTTTATGATTATATGTTTCTTTCCAGTAGCTAATTCGACTTGTTTGATGATCTCATTCTTTGAGTCTTGGATCGCTTGTCTCATACTAAAGATGCTATCGTACATGTATTCATTGTCAATATTATTTTTTGCCATTTCGTTTACCCCTCTTTAGTTTATTTTCTTTCCACTCGTCAAATATTTCCCATTGCTCACACACAAGACACCTAGTGCTTCTCGAATCTTCAAAATCGTCATCAGGAAATTCTTCTCGATCAGTCATTTTACATCTTTTGCCATAAGTGTCTTTAATGTATGACTCAGCTCCGTGTATTTCTAGGCCAACAAGTTCTTTATTTTTACTTTTCCACAACTTCATAATACACCTGAGATCTAGTTTTCTTTTCTACTGGAGTTATTTTAGCTTCATTATAAATGAATCCGTTTTCTTGAGTTTCAGTTGACCCAAAGTCATATAAAATTTGGAAAAGATTTCCTTCTGGGTCTTCTAAGATAAATTGAGTTGTATTCGCCCAACGATGCTCTTCACAATTTGAGATTTCATCGACTTGCTTGTAAAGAGTTCCACTGACAGTATAGTCTTTACACCATGGAAAATCTTGTTCTTCAAGCTCTTTGCTAAGTTCGTTTTCGATCATTGTTGTTATTCCTTTTCTTCTATCTTTTTACCAACTAGTTTTTCAAGACCTTGTTTGTCTACATATATCTCATCATGTCCAACAATAATCATCACTTTTCCTGTAGCTTTTTCGACTTCTTTGACAAGCTCAGAATGACGTTTCTCTTCGTCGTTTCTTTCTTTCCAATATTTTGCCTCTTTAGAATTTGCATCATTATATCCTCTTCCATATGCTCCACCTCCGATTATCATCATTTCTTTATCACCTCCTTCTTTATGTCTTCTTTCAAATTAGATTCAATCAGCTTTTTGAAATGACTCATCATAATTCCATATGCTTTGTCGACGCAACAGACAGAACCTTGTTCTTTTTCTATTTTATTTGTAAGAGTTCGAAATACGTAATTATATGACGAAAGAAAATTATATAGGTCATCCGATATTCGGTTAATTCCATATTTCTCTTGAACAACATCTGCCATTGATATAGTAACTTCACTAGCAGCAAGATCAAACACCGAGAATAAGTGGTCTACTGAATCTTCTTTTGCAGCTTTGAGATCCCTGTACACAACAGATTTTTCTTCTTGTTCTTTTTTCGAAGCATCAGCGATTGCACCAAACAATTCTACAAATACATTTTTATCAATTTCGTCTTTTTCACTCATTTTCAATCTCCGAAACAAGAATTCTTAAAGCTCGATTATTTTGAACTCCAATTTCTTTTAGTTTGTGTAATGTAAACGTTTCCATGAACTCGTAATCAAGTTTAATCATTTCCATAAAATAATTATATTCCTTTTATGGTAAAAAGTAAATACTATTTTAAAGATTCCTGGAATTCTAAGAAGTCTTCGTATAACATGTCAGCTTTCAAACTATTACATTTTTCATGAGCTAACCTAAAGTTACTGATGTCTTCGGGACCACCTTTACTTTTTGGAATGTAGTGATCGATTGTTATTTGCTTTAGAGAAGCAAAGTCTTCTTCGCATAGATAACATTTGCTTCCATACTTTTCAATAAGTTTGTTTCTCACCCATCGGCGGCCTCGCCATCTTTTATTTTTCCACTTACCCATAATAAATTACATCACAAAAAGAGAATTATTCATCTTTTATCTCTTTTTTGATCCACTCTTCCGCTTCTTCAAATGTTTTAAACCATTCTTTTTCTGAAACGACTTTGTTGTTTGTGAAAATGGTGTTAATTGGTCCCCACTTGATTGTTGCTTTATAGTGAACGAATTCTGGAATTGTAGTTCCAATATCATAAGGGTTTTTGACATATTCGATTAACCAACCATCAAGAATGTATTCAATTGGCTTCGGTTTACTCATTGATTTTCTCTTCTACTAGTTCATTAATTATTTTTGCTAATGAATGAATCGATGCATAGATGTAACCAAAATTAGCAGCCGTTGTTTGGCCATTAAATGGTTTTCCGTCAAGATTCTTTGCGTCATTTTCCGCATCTTCGCTAATCATTTGAAGCGAACTTGATATTTTTTCTAATCGTTCTTTCGTAATCATATTAAAATCCTTGCCTTAAGTGAGGGTGCTCATAAATATTTCCTATAACCGAAAGACCTGTAGTGTCACTGTCACTTGAAATCATTCCTAAGATTTCTCGCCAATTGTAGGCCGATAAATAAAATGATCCTTTTTGAAAAACAACAACTCCTCTTTTGTTTCCGTGAATAGAACTCCAATAATCTATAATGTCTCCTTCCCAGATTTCTCTTAATTGTCGATCTAAGAGTCCTGTGAATGACATCAAAAAGAGATCATTCATCGAAACAAACCTTCCATCCGCTGGAGCAAAAATAGTTATCTTTCTTTCAGCATCAACAACGTCTGGCCCTGGAGGTATTCCTATAATGAATGCTCCGACACCAATGGTGATGACTTTAACAAGTCCCATCGTGTTGTCCCTAACACTCCATGCTCTAAACTTCCTTGATTTATCGTAATCAGAGCTTGGAAACATCCAGTTTCTCCACAACTACATTGCTTGGGCAAGACATCGGCCACATAATTTGAAAATTCTTGCTTGTTTTAACAACAATTTTGATATTTTTATCAGCAGCAGCTTCTTTAACAAGAGGAATGTATGGAGAATCTTTTGGAAGACAATATGTTCTACTTGTATCTTTGCCTGCATACATCTCCGCAGATGCTCGAACTTTAAACGTACTTTTTCCAGTAACTATTTTATTATTTGCATTGTCATAAACAATTCCTGAAACTAAATCCTCAGATGTTTCCCATTTAATTCCAAAAAGTAAAAGAAAGAACCCTAATCCAAAAAGAATTATAATTCCGGTCGCGACCTTTTCCATTATCTCCTCCTATCAATTATAGATAGATTATAAACTAAAGTAATAAAAAAGTAAATACTCCTATTGTTTTCCAACATACTCTAAATCAGGATTTTCGAACTTATTTCCAATTATTCGATTTTTGCTGCAAATATATGTACTTAAATCTTCGCAATCTTCATCTCTTAATAGCCGAAATGAGGAAAACCAGGAATCCCAAACCACAAGACTATTCTCATTTCCTGACGACAAGATGTCTCCTTCAAATATTTTTCTTCCATATTTGTCGACTTGGCCAATAAAGTGAGAAACTTCAAGATCATTTATCACTGAAAGACTTCCATCGTATGTATCTTTGTACTCTTGTTGATGATCTTCAGGATAAAGAAACGATCCCATAAGAATCACTTCTCCGAACAAACTTATATTGTCAGTTTGATTTTTAATTCTTGACTCATTGGTAGATCCAAAATGCCAACAGTTGAGTTTCTTATTCCAGATCCTGAATCTATCGTCGATCATTTCTTCTCCTTGAGTTTCTTTAAGCACTTCGTGCATGTTATATCTTTTTTTCTACTAGAGTACAGAAAATCAAATCTCATAAACTGCCCACACAAAGTTGGATGTGGAAAATCACCCGACTTCTTATGAACAAGTCGTTGTTTTGAAACTTTTGGTTTTTTAGATTCTCGTAGCTCTAACTCTAATTGTTCGTTAAACCTATCTAAGAGTCTCTCTGCCATATGTTTCACCCCAAATTCAGTAACCATGACTGCACTTGGACGAACGTTCTGGTGATCAATGTGAACGCTAGGAGCTAATATGCTTTCGATTTCTTCAAGAGTCAAATGATTCATTCTTAACTTTCTCCTCTTGTATTTCTCCTAAAATATTTGAATTTGTCTTTTTAAGATTGAAAAATATCGTTTCGAACAATAAAACTTCTTCTTCTCTTAAGTCAATTTTAATATATGATTTTGCATCTACATGAGTTTTATCAATATTAGTTAATAGTTTTATAATAAATCTTTTCATTTGTCACCTTTCTTTAATAAATCTTTCAACATCATTGTCACTTTAATTATCATATAAACGGAACAGACAACAAGAAGAATTGTTACTGAAAGTTCTGGACCTAACAGTATAACAATCCCCATAGATCCGAAGATAGTCAAAAGAAAGAATCCAGTATCTTCTTTCACTTATTTGCCTCGTGGTATTTCTTGTTACGATTGATGATTTCTTCTCTTGTGTACCCACTTTGATCTGACCAAACGAAACATGTGATATCGTTTTCTTCAAACATTTCTTTTCGTTCAGGTCGATTTTCGAACAAATCTCCTGCTGCATATCCACCATGTGAACAAAAGTGGGAACATAAAACTTTTCCATCTTCTCGAATCAAATAGTAGCTGCCTTCACCGTTATTTTCTGGTCCAAAAATAATTGCTTTCACTTTTATTCCTTTGCTGATTTAATTTTACAGTCAACGTACCACGAAAGTCCAGAAATTATTAAGATAGCTGATCCAAACGACCACCAAAAGTTATTACCTGGAATGCGAAACATAAGTCCGATTCCAGCAACAACCATCACCCCAGAAACAGTTTCGCAAATGAATGATTTCAAGTTGCGATTCATGACATCGCTCCAACAATGCACCATGAAATAATTCCTACAGGAAGTGAAATAAACAATATTATTCTTGGATACTTAGTTGCTCCCCTAGACGAACTGACTCCTGGATAGTTGCCTGAAATTATTCCGATAGATACGCCAGAGATAATTGAAATAATAGTCGTAGTCATTGCTAAAGCGATAAATAATCCTAACCAATTCATTTTTTAAACTTCTCCTTATTCATAAGCTTATTATAATCCTTATATTGAAAAAAGTAAATACTTTATGGCCTATATTTATCGAATTTGCTGTCATCGAAGTAGTCATAGCCAACTTCATATGTTTTATAAGTAAAATATGTAGCGCCAAAAAGACCACCAAAAATACAAAACCAAAACGTAAACCATTTTGCAACGATTAAACCAGAATTTGGCGGATTTATGTTTTTGTTATGTGAGAATCCTTTATCGTCAGATGTAAAACCCCAAGATCCAGACGAATTGTTGGTTACTACATCATAGTATGATCTATCGTCAAATCCTCGTTTTCTATATTTTCCTCCTCCTTTAATTCCAACGCTTGTTAGTAATTTATCTAAAGGTATTGAATTCAATTGAACAGATTGTCCAAGAAGATCAGCATCTCCCCCGATCGACCACTTATCTCCAGTTCTATCCCATGTATAATAAACACTTGTCGTACAATGACCATCACTGTCGCAAGATTTGCTTTCATGTCTCGTGTAATGCTCAAATGTTTCTCTAATTGCTAAAAATTCACCATCAAGAAATTCATTAGAAATCATCGGGTCGATAGATTTTAATTCTCCAGAGGCGTACAAATTTCCTTGTTTTGTTTTTACTGAATATGGAAACTCTTCAGCATTTTCTTTATCAAATTTTAAAGACGTGTTCCAGATCTTGTCTTTGTCAACTATAGCATTGTCCCATAAACTTGAAAGAAACAAAGCTAAAAATAAACCAATAGCCGCAATTACAGCGGCTACCAGTATCACATTTTTATTGGTTAAAAAGTTTCCCATCGATATCTTTCTCAGCGTTTTCTGATTCAAAAAAGCTGTATTGTTTTTGTGAATAGAACAATCGGGTTGGGAACTTGCGAGACCAAGCGTTATAATCTCTCAAAGTTTTGTTGTAGTCTTCTACATAATTAGCGATCCTATTCTCTGTGATTGAAACCTCTGTCAAATATGTCTTATAATTTTCCTGAGACTTCAATTCAGGATATTGCTCTGTTAAAGCGGAGATAAGTTGTTGGCCTTCTCGAATATCTCCAGATTTTCGTGCTTCAATTATCTTTGTTAAAGTTTCACCTTCATATTTGTTGTATGATTCGATCGCATCAACCATATTAGTGAACACAGAATATTTTCGAGCCTTTTCTTTGCTAATATTCGACGAACTCTGAGAGATTGTTTCTTCGTATTGGATCCCTTTGTTTCCAACTCCAATGATATATCCGACAATCGACATGATCAGTAGAACAATTACCCCAGTTATTGCGCCAAATGTTATTAATGATTGTTTGCTCATTTTACCATTTCCTCCAGAAATATTATATTTAAAATTACTATTTGAAGGCCATCATTTTGCTCAGAGAGATCTTTCGTAAGCTCTTCCATTTTTCTCGCAGTGAGTCGACCAGTTATCCATCCATATGACGAACCAGTAATCGAACCTTCTCCCGCATAAGAAATATAGATTCTTCTCTTCTGGGGATTGCTCATGACTTTTTCCAATCTGAAATCATCTTTGCTAGCACTCTCTTGTCGACCATTAAAGCAACTCCTGTTCCAGGTCCAGCTGGATTGATATCAACATCTTCTGAACAAACCTCAAGAATATCTTCAACGAGTGAATCAAGTTTCTCTTCTTCTCGCTTTATCTCTCTGTATTCGTCCATTGCAAAGTCAAAACCTTCCCAATTATCGACTCCACCATGTTCTAAAGCTTGAAGCTGTTTATGAGAATCAATTAAGTTCTCGTATTCTTCGATTGATATTTCAATTTTACTCACTTTTCCTCCTTTGTTAACATTTCTAGTTCTTCTTCGACATATGTATATTTGTCGCCACTGATGAAATAAATTCCAGGACCAGGTTCTAACTCTCCAGACGTTTCATTACATAACGGACACTTATATTGGTAACCAATAACATATTCGCCATTAGAGTCAGCTATCAAAGATTTTGGAAGAGCTGAGTCAATCCCAAGAACTTTGCAATCATGAAGAATCGTTTCACTCATAATCCTATAGCCTTTCTTTGTTCCTTGTAGATTCTTTCTTCTGCCTCTAGTTCAATTACTTCTTCGTGCATCATAGTTTCTTTGAATCTTGGCTCTTCGACAATAACATGTTTAGCTGTAGATTGCTGAATAACTTTAAAGTCATCATCAATCATACTTCGATTTATGACACCTAGATCTAGATAGTCGTGACCCCACGACTGATTTGCTAAGTGATCTTTAATTTCTTTTTCCCAATCAGTCATTCCACCTCCTTCAAATAATTATTTTCTAAAAGCCAATCTAGGTACAAGATATTAATAAAGAAACCTTTTACATCGGGATTTTTAAAATGAAGCAAACCATTGTTAGTTGACGATACTTCAATTCCTTTTATCCCTCCATAGATATTTTTCAAAAGAATATACTTCTTCATCTTTACCTTTCTCATGTTCTAATTATAATTTAAATGAAAGAAAAAGTAAATACTTTATTTCAAATGTTCTATAACACTTTGAGCTATTTCGTCAGTCAAGCCAGTAAGCCAATTAGTTTTAAAGAAGTTGGGAATTTGTTCTTCTAGCATGTCGCTGTCGTCATCCAAGATAGCGTATTTTTCTACTTCTTGGTGCTTATCAAGCCAAGATTTGATCTCGTTACCTCGAATTCCTGATCGATTATTCGGCGTTTTATCAATTATACTAACGACAGAATCTTCTACAGCTGAAATGCCATCAGGATGATTTCTCCATGCACTAGACAAGACAACCTTGCAATTAGTTTCCAAAACAATCCTTCCAACAAGAAAAGCCATGTACTTATCAAGAGGGTACATTTGTCTTTTATCTGTCATAAATGTTTTTTGACAATTTACTACTCCGTCGATATCTAAAAATAAAACTTTCATATTTACTCTTCGCACCTTTCCTCAATGTCAAGCACCATGACAGCTCCATCGAGCTCTCCAACCTCTTGTGATAAAACTTCAATTAAAGATTCTTTTGCACGTATATCGCTCGCTGTGTTTTCTTTGAGAATAAAAACTCCAGCAGAGTAAGGAAATAAAATGTTGAAAATTTGAAATAATATGTTTTCTCGAAAACCAGAAACTTTAGTCATTTTGAATCCTTTCTTTTAATACTTCATTCTTTATTTCATTTCGATATAGTTCTTTAAATTCACTTGTCAATCTTTCAATTTCTTTTTCTAGTTGATAAGAGGATTGTTTCTCTTTTGGATCATTGCGTAACCTGAACTTTACGAGGTCTACCTCAAGTCTGAAAATTAACTTTTGAACTTGGATATATTTTGGATCTGTTTTTGGCGTATTAGTTATGTATGAAAACATATAGTCGATCTCTTTCGAGATGCCAGAAACGATTTTTTGTCTTGGCAAGAAATCATTGCACAAATCTCGAGTAATTCGATTCATTGCTTGAAATTTTAGAACCTTATAAGGGCGTCCATATAAGTCACCTTCTTTCACTTGATCCTCCTTTAACCTTATAGTAATATTTTTATCGAAAAAAGT
>JAVBKE010000107.1:0-6820 GCA_031554185.1 Caryophanales bacterium | reverse complement strand
TTGTCTTTCATGATTGGTGTGACTGCTTCTTCATCCGTCAACCCAGCAAAAATGTTGAGGTGCTCGATGATGATTTGTGATCCAAATGCAACAGCCTCAGAAGGTGTTAAACTTCCGTTTGTCCACACATCCATGGTTAATTTATCATAGTTTGTTGTTTGGCCAACACGAGTGTCTTCCACTTGGTAGGTAAAACGAGAAACTGGTGTGAAAATTGAATCGATTGGAATCACACCGATCGGATAATCGTCACGTTTGTTCAAATCAGCAGGTGTATAACCTCTGCCTTTTTTCACTGTTAAACGCATGCGAAGGTGACCTTTTGATGATAAAGTCGCAATGTGAAGTTCAGGATTCATAATGGTTACATCGCTGTCATGGTTAATGTCAGCTGCTGTAATTGGTCCCTCTTTAGAAACATCGATTTCCAATGTTTTCTCTTCATCAGAATAAACTTTAATCGCAAGTTTTTTGATATTCAGGATGATAGATGTAACATCTTCTTCTACGCCTTCTACAGTTGAGAACTCATGTAAGACGCCATCAATCTGGATTGCAGTGACTGCAGCCCCAGGTAGTGAAGAAAGTAGAATGCGTCGTAGTGAGGTACCTAAGGTAGTTCCATAGCCTCTTTCGAGTGGCTCGATTACAAAACGACCATAGCCTGACTCGTCACTCGATTGCACCATTTCGATTTTTGGTTTTTCAATTTCTATCATCTATAATTCCCTCCTTCGTTATGTCTACGTTTTGAATTAGAATACATACTAGCTAATACATGATCAGAACTTAAATTCTAATCGGGATTATTGCTATTTTTAGTCGGGCACTCCTAAGCAGCAATTCTACTTGCTAAAGCACCTAAATAATACAGCCCATCCCCATTATAGTCAAGTTTATAAATTCTATTCAACAATTATACACGACGACGTTTCGGTGGACGGCAACCATTGTGTGGTACTGGTGTTACGTCTTTGATTGCAGTTACTTCAAGCCCAGCTGCTTGCAAAGCACGAATTGCTGCTTCACGACCTGATCCTGGCCCTTTTACTGTAACTTCCAATGACTTCATACCATTTTCAATTGAAGACTTTGCTGCAGTTTCTGCTGCCATTTGTGCTGCATAAGGTGTTGATTTACGTGAACCTTTAAAGCCAAGCGCTCCTGCACTAGACCACGCAATTGTATTACCATGAGAATCTGTAATCGTAACAATTGTGTTGTTGAACGTTGAGCGGATATGTGCAATTCCGGTTTCGATATTCTTTTTTACGCGACGTTTGCCACGTGGTGCTGTTTTACGAGCCATATTCAACTGCCTCCTTTACTATTATTTCTTCTTATTAGCTACTGTTTTACGTGGACCCTTACGCGTACGAGCATTGTTCTTTGTGTTTTGTCCGCGAACTGGAAGTCCTCTTCTGTGACGCAATCCTCTGTAACATCCGATTTCCATTAGACGTTTCACGTTCATTGATACCTCACGACGAAGATCTCCTTCAATCTTGAGTTTACCAACTACATCACGGATCTGGCCTAATTGATCGTCTGTCAAATCGCGCGTACGTACGTCTTCAGAAACGCCTGCCTCTTTGAGTACCTTTGAAGCTGTGCTTCTACCGATACCGAAGATGTAAGTCAATGAAATTACGATACGTTTGTCACGGGGAATATCTACACCTGCAATACGTGCCATTTGTGCACCTCCTGTAATTTAAACTAACTGGTTATAACTTTTTATTCTTAAAAGTAATTCGGCTAAATTTATCCCTGCTTTTGTTTGTGCTTAGGATTTTCGCAAATTACCATAACTTTACCTTCTCTGCGGATAACCTTACATTTTTCGCAGATCGGTTTAACGGATGGTCTTACTTTCATTTGATATCCTCCTATCTGTTGCGGATTAAGTATTTCTTCAGAACGAGTCGCTCTGTGTGAAATTACTTAAAGCGATACGTAATTCTTCCGCGCGTTAAGTCATATGGAGATAACTCCACTGTCACCTTATCACCAGGTAAGATTCTAATAAAATGCATTCGAATCTTGCCTGAAACCACTGCGAGAACGGAATGACCATTCTCAAGTTCTACCTTAAACATGGCATTTGGCAAGGTTTCAGTAATCGTTCCTTCTACTTCAATAACATCTTCTTTAGCCATTTCAAAAAATCTCCTTCCATCAAATTTTGCTTCATAAGAGAAGCCAGCCAACCTATTAAAGAATGGTCTCTAACACTCTGACTACGTCTTCAAAAACAGTTGCAATTGCTTGATCACCATTGATATTTTGCAGAGTTCCCTTTTCTTCGTAAAAAGAAATGAGTGGTTTCGATTGGGCAATGTTGACTTCCAATCGATTTAACACGGTTTCTTCGTTATCATCCGCTCGTTGGTATAACTCTCCACCACAACGGTCACAAACATTTTCTTTCTTTGACGGATTGAAAATTAAATGATAGGTAGCGCCACATGATTTACAAATTCGGCGACCTGTTAAACGCTCCATTAACTTTTGTTTATCAACCTCAATGTTGAGACAAAAGTCGATTGGACGATCCAGCTCTGCAAGAATTTCTTCTAGAGTGGTTGCTTGCGGAATCGTTCTTGGAAATCCATCCAATAGAAATCCCTCTTTGCAATCACTTGCAGTTAATCTTTCTCGCACAATCCCAATGGTCACTTCATCAGGAACAAGCGCACCTGCATCAAGGTAGGTCTTTGCTTTATTCCCAAGGGGTGTTCCATTAGCAATTGCCTGGCGAAACATATCCCCGGTCGAAATGTGGGGAATATGATACTTTTCCACGATTTGCTCTGCTTGGGTACCTTTTCCGGCACCTGGTAATCCCAATAATACAAGATTCAAGCTTATTCACCTTCCTCTAGCTGTCTTCACGGGTGTCCGCAAGCAGAAACTTATCTGTCATCATCTGAAGACCCTTGCTTCTAAACGCTTGCTAGAACACCTTTTAAAATCATCTGCGCCATCTCAACCAAACAATTAGTAGCTATAGCGCAGGCAAATGATTCTTCAATCACTTGTCGATTTAATGACAGTCATGCACATGGTGTGCATAAGAAGTCAGTAGAGCAATGACTAACTAATTGGTTAAAACGGCTTGTTTTATGAAAAGAACTTAACGGATAAATCCTTTATAGTGCCTCTTCACAAGTTGACCTTCTAATTGCTTCAATGAGTCTAGTGCAACACCGACTACGATCAGTAGACTGGTACCGCCAATTTGAACTGCCGTTGGCAAGTTGGCAAATTGAGAAATTAAAATTGGTAAGGCAGCTATGAATGATAAGAACAATGCGCCTACAAATGTTAAACGTCCTAGAACTCTTGAAAAGTATTCTTGCGTTGCTTTCCCTGGGCGAATCCCTGGGACATATCCACCTTGCTTTTTCAAATTCTCAGCAATCTTTTCAGGATTAACCTGAATGAAAGCATAGAAGTAAGTGAAAGCAAAGATGAGTGTTACATATAGAATCATTCCGAATGGATCGGAGTAATTAAAGTGTTCAGTTATCCAGTTTGCAAACGAATTATCAAAGAAACTTGCAATTGTTTGCGGTGTTAAAATGAATGAAATCGCAAAGATTACCGGGATTACACCAGCTGCATTTACTTTAATCGGTAAATGAGTGCTGTTGCCTCCAACGCCAATTTTCGAGTTTCCTCCACCAACGCGCTTTGCGTATTGAATTGGAATCTTTCTACTAGCTTGTTGCACATAGATAACACCTACGACAACAACAATGATCAAGATTGCGAGTCCTACTAAAATAACTGAGTTTATGAAGAGTTTATCTCCTGCATCTGAAATCATCGTAGCATAGAGTTTATTGATTGTTGTTGGAAACCGAGATACGATACCCGCGAAAATCAGAATCGAAATTCCGTTTCCCACACCATGAGCAGTAATTTGTTCTCCTAACCACATCAATACAGCAGTTCCCGTTGTTAATGTGATGGCAATTAAAGCGTAATCGGCCCAGTTGGCATCAGGAATTAACAAGTAACCAGTGGTTCTATTAAAGCCATAAGCCATTCCAAGTGATTGAAGTAAGCCAAGAACAATTGTCCCGTAACGTGTGACTTGCGCCAGTTTCTTTCTTCCAGCTTCCCCTTCTTTAGACCATGCCGTAAATTTCGGTATGACGTCCATTTGAAGGAGTTGTACAATGATTGACGCTGTAATATACGGCGCTATCCCCATTGCAAAGATTGAAAACTGACTCAAGGCTCCACCACCAAAATAGTTAAGAACACCTAGAACATTGGAATCTAATAGTTCAAGGGCACTAGAGTCTACTCCTGGTACAGGAATAAAAACACCTAGTCTGTAAACAATTAAAATTAAGAGTGTAAATAAGATCTTATTACGGATATCTTTTACACGCACGAAATTACGAATTGTCTTAAACATTAGATCACCTCTGTCTTCCCACCAGCTACTTCGATAGCTTGCTTGGCAGAAGCAGAAAATTTATGCGCTTTTACTGTCAATTTCTTATCTACTTTGCCTTTACCAAGAATTTTAATTCCTGCTTTTGCACTCTTTACGATTCTTGCTTCAATCAAAAGTTCCGGTGTGATTTCGATACCCTCGGCAAAACGATTTAACGTTTCTAAATTCACCTCAGCATACTCTTTTCTATGAATGTTTGTAAAACCACGTTTTGGTAGACGACGGAACAAAGGTGTTTGACCACCCTCAAATCCTAGTCTGACTCCTCCACCAGAGCGAGCATTTTGCCCTTTGTGCCCTTTACCTGCAGTTTTTCCTTGACCAGAAGCAATACCTCGACCAAGACGCTTTCTATTTTTACGAGAACCCTCTGTTGGTTTAAGCTCGTGTAATTGCATGACTCCACCTCCTCGTTATTCATTAGCATTGTATCATAGCTTTTAATTCTTAATAAAACCGCATTAGAAGAATTATACTTCTTCTACATGCACTAGATGAGATACACGATTGATCATGCCGCGGATTGCCACATTATCTTCGTGCTCAACTGTGTGACGAATTCTCTTCAGTCCCAAAGCCTCGACAGTCTTTCTTTGCACTTCTAGACGACCGATTGTACTACGAGTGAGGGTGATTTTTAATTTCTTTGCCATTTGTTTTCCCTCCTTATCCTAATAGTTCAGCTACAGTTTTCCCACGTAACTTGGCTACATCTTCAGCGCGTTTCAATTGCTTAATGCCATCGATTGTTGCGCGAACCATATTAATAGGTGTGTTTGAACCAAGTGATTTAGAAAGGATGTCATGAACACCTGCAAGTTCTAGTACGGCACGTACCGGACCTCCAGCAATAACACCTGTACCTTCTGAAGCTGGTTTTAACAAAATCTGCCCTGAACCAAATCGACCAATAACCTGGTGAGGAATTGTTGCACCCACCATGGGAACTACGATAAGGTTTTTCTTTGCGTCTTCAATCGCTTTTTTAATTGCTTCTGGTACTTCCTGCGCTTTACCAGTTCCAAATCCTACACGTCCGTTTTTGTCACCGACAACTACTAGTGCAGAGAAACGGAAACGACGTCCACCCTTTACTACCTTGGCAACACGATTGATTGTTACAACGCGCTCTTCAAACTCAGACTTAACTGCATCTCTACGTTGTTGCATAAAATGTTTTCCCTCCTTCGCCTAGAATTCCAACCCGTTTTCACGTGCTGCATCTGCTAATGCTTTGATACGTCCATGGTATAAATATCCGCCACGGTCAAATACGATGACTTTATGTCCTTTTTCAACTGCTCTTTTTGCGACTAACTCGCCAACTTTTTGCGCTGCCTCAACGTTTGAAGTAGAAGCTAATGTGAGCGATTTATCAAGTGTTGATGCACTGGCCAATGTAACTCTTGTTGCATCATCTATTAATTGTGCGTAAATGTGCTTGTTTGAACGGAATACATTCAGTCTGGGACGAGTTGTCGTGCCAGCAAGCTTGCTACGTACACGGGCATGTCTTTTCTTACGCGTAACGTTTTTGTCATTCTTTTTAATCATTTACTGCACTCCTTCCTTTTGGTTTTATTAGGGTAGAACGGCTCAAAACTGATGTCTAATCGCTTCCAGATCGATTAAATCTGAATCACGATTAGTTTAATCAGGCTTTGCTAATTGTTTATGCAACACTTCGCTTATTTCTTACCAGTTTTGCCCTCTTTACGACGAACGTATTCGCCTTCATAACGAATTCCTTTGCCTTTATATGGCTCTGGTGGGCGTACACTACGAACATTCGCTGCAAATGCGCCAACTTTTTCTTTGTCGATGCCTTTTACAATAATTTTTGTGTTTGCAGGTACTTCAATTTCAAGCCCTTTTTCTGGTTCAAACTCAACTGGATGTGAATATCCAACGTTCAGTATTAGTTTTGTTCCTTGCTTTTGTGCACGGTACCCAACTCCGACTAGTTCTAGTGAACGAACGAATCCAGCAGATACGCCTTCCACCATGTTTGCTAATACGGCACGAGTTGTGCCATGAAGTGCACGGTGTTCTTTTTGGTCTGATGGACGTGTAATGTTGATTACTTCACCCTCGACATTGATCTTGATATCCGCATTGAACGTGCGGGAAAGTTCGCCCTTAGGGCCTTTTACAGTTACTGCATTGTCTTTCATATTAATCGTAACGCCCGCTGGGATTACGATAGGCTTTTTGCCAATACGTGACATGTGCATGCACCTCCAATTCTTTGATGATTACCAAACATATGCAAGCACTTCGCCACCGATTTGCTTAGCACGTGCTTCTTTATCAGTGATAACGCCTTGCGAAGTTGAAACGATTGCG
>JAVBKE010000188.1:0-14976 GCA_031554185.1 Caryophanales bacterium | reverse complement strand
AAAACGATTGCACCAACTAACGCAACTAATAGCACAATCGATGCTAACTCAAACGGAATAATATAATCAGAATACAGTGCTAATCCAATTTTTTCAGTATTATTGTTGTATAAGGCTGTTGTATCAACTGGTACTTCGAGCCCAATTATACCGATGAAAATTGCAACAGCAAAACCAATAATCGAGACTAGAATCACTAGCCTGCGTAAAAGCGGTGCCTTCTTTACTGAGTCATCGTGGTGATTTGTAAGCATAATGCCAAAAATCATCAGAATAGCAATCGCGCCTGCATAGACCATCACTTGTACAATGGCAACAAACTCTGCTGACAACATCACATAAATACCTGCGATACTGATAAACGTCAATACTAATGACAACATCATTTGCATCACTTTATTTAAACTGATTAATAGGACACCGCCGGCTATAGCAACAATCGCAAGGAGAAGAAATACAAAGTATTCGCCACTCATAGCCGACTCTCCTTTCGAACATTTGTATTATTTTCATCTAGCCACTGTAAGTCTTTAAACAAATCATCACGGCTAAACGCTGCTAATTCAAAATTATTGGTCATCGTAATCGCATCCGTTGGGCAAACCTCTGTACACAAATCACAGAGAATGCAGGTTTCAAAGTTCAAATCGTATGTTGCTATGATTTTCCCTTTTTTCGATGGATCAGGATGTTTCTTACCAACAAGATTAATGCAGTCGGTTGGACATATATTCATACATTGATTGCAGACAATACACTTTTCCGGATAAAATTTTTGAATGCCACGGAAACGGTCTGGTAGTGGAATAGGGTTAGCAGGGTAATCGTATGTTACCTTATCCCTTGATAACTGGCTGAGCGTATATTTAAAGCCCTTTGTAATTCCGATCAACGATTAACACCTCTCTCTATTAGGCTTTGATCTCTGATGAAAAAGTACTCACGGATTATGGAGAAAATCCCTTTTAATCAGTACTTATTTTGAGAAAACTTCTAGTAATAATGCTGTTATGAAAATATTGACTAATGCAATCGGCAGCAGAATCTTCCAAGCAAATGACATCAGCTGCTCTACCCTTACCCGTGGCAGGGTCGTCCGTGCCCAAATAAAGATGAAGATAAGGATCATAAATTTCAGCGTGAACCAAACAGCACCTGGAATGAAATCAAGAAATGCTACTGGCGGATACCAACCACCTAGAAATAGAACAGTGATCAGTGCTGACATTGCAAATAGGTAGACGTATTCGCTAAGCATAAAGAAGGCAAACCGAAAACCTGAATATTCAACATGGTAACCAGCTACGAGTTCTGATTCGGCTTCTGGCAAGTCAAATGGGGTTCTGTTCAATTCCGCAAATGCTGAGATGAAGAAAATAACAAAACCAATTGGCTGCATGAAGATAAACCAAACATGTTCTTGCGCGAGCACGATATCATTTAAGTTCAAACTACCTGAGATTAGAATAACACCAACAATCGACATCACTAGTGGAATCTCATAGGAAATCACCTGTGCTACAGCACGCATACCGCCAATTAGTGAGTACTTATTATTGGATGCCCAAGCCCCTGAAATAATACCGATTGTCGTAATCCCTGAAACAGCGATGTAATAGAGCACTCCGATGCCAAGATCAGCAAATTGGAATTGATCTGTAAATGGCAATACAGCGATCACCATCATCGAAGGTGCAAACGCGATCAGTGGTGCTAACAAGAAGATCTTTCGATCTGCCGCTTCTGGTACCACATCTTCTTTAAATAAAAACTTCATGACATCAGCAACTGTTTGCAGCAGTCCCCATCGTCCACCAACCTGATTTGGACCATGGCGCAGCTGCATATAACCCATTACTTTACGCTCGGCGAGAATCGCATAAGTAACGAAACCAAGGATAACAAGCAGCATGGCGACTCCCATTATAAAGAAAATCGAGAAATTCAGCCAACCAGGCGTACTTACGAGTAAATCTTGAACCATTAGCAGTCGACCTCCCCAAGAATAATATCAATTGCGCCCAAGATCACAATCAGGTTATTGATATTCTGACCAACTAATAATTTCGGCAAAATCTGCAGGTTATAGAAAGACGGGCGTCTAAATTTCAACCGGTACGGTTCTTTTTTACCGTTACTTGCAATATAGCAACCAATTTCACCACGGGGTGATTCAATGCTGACATAAGTTTCACCAGCAGGTGCCTTGATGATTTTCGGTACTTTCGCAAGGATTTCACCCTGAGATGGAAATTGTGCAGTTGCTTGTTCAAGAATTTTTAACGATTCTTCGATTTCAGCAAGACGACACTCAAGTCGTGCCCAAACGTCTCCCTCTGTGCGCACAATTTCTTCAAAGTCAAAGCGCTCATACAGGGAATAAGGATTCGATTTACGGATATCACTTTTTATCCCCGTGGAACGCAAGTTTGCACCACTAAGCGAGTAAGCAATAGCATCCTCCTGTGAGTAGATCCCAACCCCTTTTAAACGACTATGTACAATTTCATTTCCAACGGCAAGCTCATGATAGCCGGCGAGTTGCTCTCTCATATAAGGGATGAATTCATTAATTTTCTCAATCCAGCCATCAGGTGCATCCCACTTGACGCCGCCGACACGCATATAATTAAATGTCAGCCTTGCACCAGAAAGTTCATTGAGCAGATTCAGAATCATCTCCCGTTCACGGAAAGCGAATAGAAAAGGACTGACTGCACCAAGGTCAAGTAGGAAAGTCCCAAACCAGACTAAGTGACTAGCGACCCGGCCAAGTTCCATTGAGATCACACGCAAGTAATCTGCACGTTCTGGTACTTCGATACCCGACATCGTCTCTACTGCGTGGCAAAAAACATAATTTGTCGTCATTGCTGAAACGTAATCCATCCGGTCCGTATAAGGAATGATTTGCGTATATTGTAGCTTCTCAGCTAACTTTTCCGTTCCACGATGCAGATAACCAATCACAGGTGTTGCTTCAACAATCATTTCTCCATCAATTTTGATGACTAGACGGAAAACCCCGTGCGTACTAGGATGTTGGGGTCCAACATTCAGCAACATTTCTTCTGTTCTAATCATTTAAGACCCCTCCTCATCGTACTGCTGATAATCTTTCCGTAACGGATAACCAACCCAATCTTCGCCTAATAAAATCCGCTTGAGATCGGGATGCCCTATGAAACGCATGCCTAAGAGGTCATACGTCTCCGACTCTGCCCAATTGCTACCTTCCCAAATTGGAACAAGTGACATGATCTCCGGATTTTCTCTATCAATCTTCGTTTTAATTACGACCTCATGCATGAATTTGTATGAGCGAAGGTGAACATAAATCTCCATATGCGTCTCAAAATCAGATCCATGTAAGCTAGATAAATAATCAAAGCAAAGTTCAGTATTTTCTTTTAAAAACTTGGCAATATTGAAGTAATCCTTATTGTTCAAGAGGAACGTTGGCATTTCTTTTGCTAATGAATTGTTATAACTGTCGATGATTGAATCTGAAGAAAATTTTGCTTTTATTAAACGGTCAATTTTGTTTAGTAGCTGCTGCTTTTCAGCTAGATTATAGCGGTCTATAACTGGTTCTGTTGCTGCTACCTCAGTTGATTTTGTTTGACTAGCACCAGCCGATAGCTTTGCTTTCGCCGCCGCAGCTGCTTTCGCCTTTGCTGCCGCTTTTGCTTTTTCGTCATCGCTAGATGCCTTGCTCTCACTGTTTACCGCTAGCTTTGCTTTCGCCGTCGCGGCTGCTTTCACCTTTTCATCGCTACTCGCTGAGGCATTAGTAGAATTTGAATTTGCTTCCATTTTTGCTTTAGCAATCACCGCATTGGCTTTTGCTTCCGACTTTGCCAGAACTTCTTCTTTTCTTGAAGCCGCTTTTTCTTTAGCTGAAGCAAGTGCTTTATCTAAATCAGCTTCTCTCGTTTGCTCATCATTAGCCGGTTTCCCTGCCTGCGAACCAATCTTAATTGTCAGTCCCGATTCTTTTTCATTTTTATCTTGGCCGACAGTTTTTTTTGTCTTCTCTAGATCTTTATCCTCAGTCAATTAGTTCACCTTCTTCCCCGTCTTCGCCTCATAACGAATCTTTTCTTTCAATTTATTTAATCCGTAAATAAGAGCTGCTGGGTGCGGTGGGCAACCTGGAATATAAACATCAACTGGCACAATTTTGTCAACACCATTAACAACACTATAGGACTTAATATAAGGGCCTCCCGCTGTTGCGCAAGAACCCATGGCAATCACCCATTTTGGTTCCGGCATTTGGTCATATAATCTTCTTAATACCGGTGCCATTTTCTTTGTCACCGTTCCAGATACAATCATACAATCAGACTGACGTGGCGAGGTTCTAAAAAAAGAGCCAAACCGATCCAAATCGTAATGTGATGAACCAACAGCCATCATTTCAATTGCACAACAAGCTAGTCCAAAAGTAAGCGGATAGATTGAATTACTTCTAGCCCATGCTTTCACCTGCTCTAGCGTTGCAAAGAATACATTTCTTTCAAGCTCTGCTCTCTCAAAATCCGTTAATCCCTCTAATTCTATTCCCATTCGAGCACCTTCTTCTTCCAAGCGTAAAATAGTCCAAAACCTAGTAATCCAACAAACAATACCATCTCAATTAGTGCAAAAACGCCTAACTTCCCATAAGCAACTGCCCATGGGTAAAGAAATACTGTTTCTACATCAAAGATGACAAATAACAGCGCAAACATATAATATTGTACATTAAATTGAATACGCGCATCATGAAATGGTTCAATCCCACTTTCATATGTGGTATACTTCTCGCTAATTTTCTTCTTTGGTCGTAAAAATCTCCCCAAAGTAAGTGCAACAACTGGAAGCAAAATTCCTAAAAGCAAAAAAACCAGAACGAAAAGATAATTGTTCTGATACACATTTAAATCAGACATAGTAATTCCCCCTCATCACAAAGGATATGTATATAGTCACCCATTAATTAACTAAAGGTATTATAGCACGGTCCTGCGGACAGTGTCGACAAATAGCGATTGTCCGGTGCATTTTCGGATAAATTGAACAATTAATTTTTTTCGGTAGTTCGTTTTAATTCTATGATTAAGAAAAATGGTGGCCACACCTAAGATTATATTTTCTAAATCTATATCTATGCTAGTTAAAATCAATTTCTCTCAATATTTTCTGATCAGCACTTAAATCGAGCACTTACCAGATCACTGACAAAGGAATTCAAGATAAGTTGTCTGTTGTTTCGTTGAAACCAAAATCTTCAGCTAAAACAAAAATGATAGCAAGATGTGATCGAACCACATTGCCATCATTTTCACTTCTCTATTGTCTATGCCCTGCCACTTTAATCCGATTCATTGCTCGGTGCAGAGCTGTTTGAGCGCGATGATCATCCATCTTAGCTTCTTGCGCAGCGAGCATTGCTTCTGCACGCCGCTTTGCTTCTTGTGCTCTTGCTAAATCGATTGTTTCTGCTTTTTCAGCCGTCTGTGCTAGCACAGTCACTTTGTCTGGGCGCACTTCTAGGAATCCACCTGAAACTGAAAGCCATTCCATCCCGCTTTCTTTTTTCAGACGAACTTCACCAATGACGAGTGGTGCGACGAGCGGAATATGCCCGGCAAGTACACCGATTTCGCCATCTTTGGTATGAGCAATGACCATTTGATATTGCTCATCAACAACTACGCCGTCAGGTGTTACGACTGATACATCAAAATTTTTCATCGTCTGTAACCTCCTTAGGCTTCGGGCATTAGGTCTTCGCTTTTGTTATACCTCTACACCCATTGATTTTGCTTTTTCAATGACATCCTCGATTTTTCCAACAAGACGGAAAGCATCTTCAGGCAGGTGATCGTACTTACCTTCTAGGATTTCTTTGAAGCCTTTTACTGTGTCTTTTACAGGTACGTAAGATCCTGGTTGTCCTGTAAATTGTTCAGCAACGTGGAAGTTTTGCGATAAGAAGAATTGAACACGACGTGCTCGGCTTACAACAAGCTTATCTTCTTCTGAAAGCTCGTCCATTCCTAAAATTGCAATAATATCTTGCAATTCACGGTAACGTTGCAATGTTGATTGAACTTTACGCGCGATTTCATAATGTTCTTCTCCAACAATTTCAGCAGCAAGTGCTCTTGATGTCGATGCTAGTGGATCTACTGCTGGGTAAATCCCCATCTCTGTCAATTTACGCTCTAGGTTGGTTGTTGCATCTAAGTGCGTAAATGCTGTTGCTGGTGCTGGGTCAGTATAGTCATCAGCAGGCACATAAATCGCTTGAATTGATGTAACTGATCCGGTGTTTGTTGATGTGATACGTTCTTGCAATTGTCCCATCTCAGTTGCAAGGGTTGGTTGGTAACCTACCGCTGAAGGCATACGCCCTAGCAGTGCAGAAACCTCAGAACCTGCTTGCGTGAATCGGAAAATGTTATCGATGAAGAACAAAACGTCTTGGCTTTGTTCATCACGGAAATATTCAGCCATTGTCAGCCCAGTTAAAGCTACACGCATACGCGCACCCGGTGGCTCATTCATTTGTCCGAATACCATCGCTGTTTTCTTGATAACGCCAGATTCCTTCATTTCATAATAAAGGTCGTTTCCTTCACGCGTTCTCTCTCCAACGCCAGCAAACACGGAAATACCACCATGTTGCTGAGCAATGTTATTGATTAACTCTTGAATGAGAACGGTTTTACCTACACCGGCACCACCGAATAGGCCAATCTTACCACCTTTAATATAGGGTGCTAACAAGTCAACAACTTTGATCCCCGTTTCAAGGATTTCTACTTTCGTAGACAATTGATCAAATGTTGGTGCTTGACGGTGAATAGGATATCTGATTGCATCCTCTGGAATTTTCTCATCTAGATCGATGTTCTCACCAAGAAGGTTAAACACACGTCCTAAAGTGACATCACCAACAGGTACAGTAATTGGTGCACCTGTGTCTGTTACTTCACTCCCACGCACAAGACCATCGGTTGAAGACATCGCAACTGTTCTAACTGCATCGTCTCCTAGATGAAGTGCTACTTCTAAAGTAATAACCACACCATCAGGCTTGGTGATTGTTAATGCGTTGTTAATTTCGGGTAAGTGTCCACTTTCAAATCGTACATCGACAACGGGACCCATAACCTGCGTAACGCGCCCTTTACTCATTTTTTCTCCTCCTACGTAACTAGCCCACTTGGTAAAATGTACTCCAAGTTACAGCTGATCTATTGCACTATGCCTTTTAAACTGAAAGTCAATGACTACTCTAATGCAGCGACACCGCCAACAATCTCGGTGATCTCTTGGGTAATCGCTGCTTGCCGTGCTCGGTTATAAGTGAGTGATAGACCTGCGATTAATTCTTGAGCATTGTCTGTTGCACTCCGCATGGCGGTCATTCGCGCTGCATGTTCACTCGCTTTACTATCAAGCAGAGCACCATATACTAAGCTTTCCGCATATTGCGGAAGCAATGCATCAAGGACAGCAGACTCATCTGGTTCGAACTCATAACTACTTGTTGAACCTGTGCTCTCAATTTCACCAAGAGGTAGCAGTCTTTTCTCTGTTACAACTTGTGAAATAGCACTCACAAAGTGATTATAGTGAACATAGATTTCATCCACTGTTCCGTCAGCAAATAACGCTACGATTTTAGATGTTAAATCTTTAATATCGTAAAAAGAAGGATGCTCTGGAACTGAGAGCGCCTCATACATCACTTCAATCCCACGTGCACGGAAGAAGTCTCGGCCGATTCGGCCAATCGCTACAATTGCATACTCATCTGGAGATTTGTGACGCTTTTGTAACGTTTGATAGACATTTCTGAGTACACTACTATTAAAAGCACCAGCGAGTCCGCGACTTGATGTGATAACAACATAACATGTTTTCTTCACTTGTCTTGATACAAGCATCGGGTTTGCGCTATTAATATTTGATCCAGTTGCAATACTTGAAACAACTTCCTGAATCTTCTCCATATACGGTACAAAAGACTTTGCATTTGACTCGGCACGGTTTAATTTGGAGGCGGAAACCATTTCCATGGCTTTAGTAATTTGGCTTGTTTTCTTTGTTGAAACGATACGTGCTTGAATATCACGTAGACTTGCCATTTTATCCTCTTCCTCTCTTGCGTGAAGTCCTTACTAGTTATTCAGATGCAATGAACACTTTTTTGAAGTTTTTGATGGCTTCTGCAAGTGCGTCTTCATCTTTCAAGTCTTTTGTTTCACGAATTTGATCAAGTAACTCTTTTCCGTTTGCATCGAACCAAGTAAATAACTCCGCTTCAAAACGGCGGATATCGACTAGTGGGATCTCATCAAGATGCCCACGCGTTAGTGCAAATAGAATTAACACTTGCTTTTCAACTTTGAGTGGCTTATGTAAGTCTTGCTTCAAGACTTCAACCGTTCTTGCACCACGTGCTAGTTTTGCTTGTGTTGCTTTATCTAAATCTGAACCAAACTGTGAGAATGCCTCTAGTTCACGATAGGAGGCAAGGTCTAAACGCAAGGTACCAGCAACTTTTTTCATTGCTTTAATTTGCGCAGAACCACCAACCCGTGATACTGAAAGTCCAGCATTTACAGCCGGGCGTACCCCTGAGAAAAATAGGTCAGACTGCATGAAAATTTGTCCATCCGTAATCGAGATAACATTTGTTGGAATATACGCGGAGATATCTCCAGCTTGTGTTTCAACGAAAGGCAACGCTGTAATCGATCCTGCACCAAGTGCATCTGATAATTTTGCTGCTCTTTCCAATAATCTTGAATGAAGATAGAAAACGTCTCCTGGGTAGGCTTCCCGGCCCGGAGGACGACGAAGTAGCAATGAAAGTTCACGATAGGCTGCCGCTTGCTTAGAAAGATCATCATAGACGACAAGCACATGCTTACCCTTAAGCATGAAATATTCTCCCATTGTTACACCTGAATAAGGCGCAATATATAACATTGGCGCTGGTGATGATGCCGATGCCGATACAACAATTGTATAATCAAGCGCACCGTGTTCACGCAATGTTTCAACTACACCACGAACGGTTGATTCTTTTTGACCAATCGCCACATAGATACAAATCATATCTTGGTCTGCTTGGTTCAAAATTGTATCAACTGCAATTGATGTTTTACCTGTTTGGCGGTCACCGATAATTAATTCCCGTTGACCACGGCCAATTGGCACGAGCGAGTCAACCGCTTTCCATCCTGTTTGCAATGGCTCATGCACCGATTTACGGGCCATTACGCCAAATGCACCTCTTTCAATTGGACCTCTCTCTGTCGTCTCGATTGGACCAAGACCATCAATTGGTTGGCCTAATGAGTTCACAACACGCCCAATTAATGCTTCACCAACAGGGACCTCCATGATGCGTCCTGTGCGGCGAATTTCATCGCCTTCGCGAATTTCTTGGAATGGACCAAGGATAATAACACCGACGTTATTTTCCTCAAGGTTTTGTGCCATACCCATAACCCCGTTGCTAAATTCAACAAGTTCACCAGCCATGACATTGTCCAATCCATGAACACGTGCGATACCGTCACCAATCTGGATCACCGTACCGACTTCGCTTTGCTGTATTTCAGATTGATAATTCTCAATTTGCTTTTTAATCAGCGAACTGATTTCTTCAGCTTTGATGCTCATGAATTTTTTCACCTCTATTTTACTTAGGTGCTTTATGGCGTCTGTACCGTCCGAACACAGTTTCTGTATGTATAGGAACTTCTCGCCAAAGCCCGATTTTCACTATCCTAATAAGTGGCGCTCTAAACGATTTAGTTTTCCGCCAATCGTGCCATCAAACACTTGGTTACCAATTCGAATGCTGGCACCACCAATTACTGATGGGTCAGTTACATTGGTAATGCGTAATGCTTTTTTACCAATTTTCTTTGAAAATACGGTAGAAATTTCATTGATCTCCGTTTCAGTAATGGGTGCCACCGATGTTACAATTGCATCGGCTACGCCATTTTCCTCATTTACGAGATCAAGAAAATCACTTGTGATCGTAAGAACTAAATCTTCACGATGCTTTTCAATTAAAACATTTAATGTGTTTCTCATCTCAATTGAAAAGCTTGCAAATGCTTCAGCCACGAGTTTTTTCTTCTTGTCAGCAGACACCTTGGGACTGTTAAAAACCGTCACAATTTCTTCGCTTGCAAAAATTTCTTTTAGGACTAAAAACTCCGACCCCAATTGGTCAATCATGTGCTTTTCTTTGGCAAGCATGAAAATGGCAACTGCATATCGTTTTGCGACAGCTACATCATTCATTTTTCTCGCCTGCCTCACGTAGTAAGTCACTAATTAGTTTTTGTTGATCTTTATTTGTTAGCTCACGCTCAAGCACTTTAGTGGCGATTGCAAGTGATAATTCACTTGTTTGCTCTTTGAGCGCCTTGATTGCTTGTTCTTTTTCTTGTTCAATTTCGCGTTTCGCTGCTTCATTTAAACGCTCTACTTCTTTACGAGCGGTTAAAATAATTTGCTCACGCTCTTTTTCACCTTGTTTGCGTGACTCTTCAATATTAGCGAGCGCTTCTTGTCTTGATTGTTTCATAATATTGCGTTGCTCATCTAAAAGTAGAGACGTTTCCTGCCGACTTTTCTCGGCAGAATCTATTTGATTCTTCACATGTTCTTCACGTTCTTTCATAATCGCCATCAGCGGTCCGAAAGCAAACTTTTTCAGCAAGAACATGAGTAGCAGGAAGGAAAACAACATGAACAGAGGATCTCCCCATGCGAACCCACTTGCTTCACCAAGCACAAAAGAGGTCATCGACACTTTTGTTTCACTCCTTTCAAGCGAGGTCTCATCCTAGGTTTCAGGACTATACTCGCTTATTCGTCATCATAAGGCAATCGCCCAGTTACTTAACTCAAGGTAAGACTCATTCTAAAAGCAGGCGAAGAAGATACTTTGGTCTTCGCCACATCATTTGATTACTTATTCATTACGATGAAAGCGATAACAACAGCGATAATTGGCACAGCCTCTACCAATCCGATTCCGATAAACATTGTTGTTTGAAGTACACTACGAGCTTCTGGTTGACGTGCAATACCCTCTACAGTTCTAGCAACGATTAATCCGTTACCGATACCTGCTCCTACTGCTGCGAGACCTACTGCAATTGCTGCTGCGATTAAATTCATTATGAAATTCCTCCTAGATATTTTTTAATTTTTAATGGTCGTCAGCGACTTTATGCGCTAAGTAAACCATGGTTAACATGACAAAGATAAAAGCTTGAACCGAACCAACGAATATGCTAAATGCTTGCCATATCATTGTTGGAATTAAGGCAGCAAATGTTCCTCCTACGCCGGTTGCCACACCAATGGTTAGCAGTTCAAGAAGTTTTTCACCAGCATAAATATTACCGTATAGCCGCATCCCTAATGTGAGTGTGTTCGCAAATTCCTCAACGATTTTGAGAATAGCAAGCCACCACATTGGTTTTGTGAAATCTTTCAAATATCTCTTTACACCCTTTGCCCTCACACCATAATAATGAGCAAGTCCCATTACCATAATTGCGAGCGTCAGTGTGATCAGTGGATCTGCTGTTGGTGATTTCCACCATAACTCTCCATTATAGACTATTGACATTGGTAACCCTAACATATTAGCTACGAAGATGAACATAATTAAGGTTAATCCGAGAAGATGAAATCGGCCCCCGGAATTCCAGTCCATCGCACTGTTAATAATTCCTCTGACGAAGTCGACAATCCATTCAAAAAAGTTTTGCATACCTGTTGGTCGCATCGCTAATTTTCGTGTTGCGATATAAGCGATGAGGAAAACGATGACGCATGTGACGGTAATCATTAGCACGTTAGCCATATTAAAGTAGAGTCCAGTGTTAAACAGTTCTCTAATGGGCGCATGAGCTTCTTGTTCCAATCAAGTTCACCTCTCTTTCATTTGGGAGTCTTTTCGAAGTCGTAAAGCAAAGTCTATCACTATAACAAAGTAAATTGTTATTAGCCCCAAAACTACAGGAAGGATTGAAAAATATTGTGGATACTCTATGGCAACCAAAACAGCCAACACAGCAGTACCCATTCGAGTAAAAGTACCAATCGATTTCGGCCTTCTACCTTCGGCAGCCGCCTTACCGAATCTAATTGTTTTCCTTGCCATAAACCACAAATTGAACAAACCTACGATAGTGCCCAAAATCAACCCTTGGAAGATTATCTTTTGATCGGAAATAGCCCAGCCCATGACTTCGGCAGCTAGTATAAATAGGATGTATTGAAAATATTTTTGCATCATTATTTCTAACTTGTCCATGACCTGCACATCCGTTCATTTGACAATATGTATTCACCCTTCAAAAGTATATCCAGACTTCTAAAAGTTTACTCTAGCTAGATTTTAAAGTCAATGAAAGAGTAAGTTCTACCATCATTTTTTTTGCTGAATAAAAAGACGGGAGAACATTTGCTCTCCCGCATAAATTGTCAGTACATTAATTTAGATTACTTAATGATTGAAGAAACGTTACCTGATCCAACAGTACGTCCACCTTCACGAATTGAGAACTTAGTTTGCTCTTCAATTGCAATTGGTGAAATCAGTTGAACGATCATTTCAACGTTGTCGCCAGGCATTACCATTTCTACGCCCTCAGGTAATTGGCAGATGCCAGTTACGTCAGTTGTACGGAAATAGAATTGTGGACGATAGTTTGAGAAGAATGGTGTATGACGTCCACCCTCATCTTTAGTTAAAATATAAACTTGTGCTTTGAATTCAGTGTGTGGTGTGATTGATTTTGGCTTAGCCAAAACTTGTCCACGTTGGATATCATCACGTTGGATACCACGAAGCAATGCACCAATGTTATCGCCAGCTTCTGCATAATCAAGAAGCTTACGGAACATTTCAACACCAGTTACAGTTGTTGAAGAAGGCTCTTCAGCAAGTCCGATGATTTCAATAACATCACCTACACGTACTTGCCCACGCTCTACACGTCCTGTAGCAACAGTTCCACGACCTGTGATTGAGAAAACATCCTCAACAGGCATCATGAAAGGCTTGTCAGTATCACGAGTTGGGTTTGGAATGTAAGAATCTACTGCTTCCATCAATTCGACGATTGCAGCTTCATACTTTTCTTCACCTTCAAGTGCTTTAAGTGCAGATCCTTTGATAACAGGAATGTCATCGCCAGGGAAATCGTATTCTGTAAGAAGGTCACGAATTTCCATTTCTACTAACTCAAGAAGCTCTTCGTCATCAACCATGTCACATTTGTTCATGAAGACAACTAGGAATGGTACACCTACTTGACGTGAAAGCAAGATGTGCTCACGTGTTTGTGGCATAGGGCCATCAGATGCAGAAACCACTAGGATTCCTCCGTCCATTTGTGCAGCACCAGTGATCATGTTTTTAACATAGTCAGCGTGTCCTGGGCAGTCAACGTGTGCATAGTGACGAGTAGCTGTTTGATACTCAACGTGTGCAGTGTTGATAGTGATTCCGCGCTCTCTTTCTTCTGGAGCAGCATCGATTGAAGCATAGTCACGCTTCTCAGCGCCACCTGACTTTGCTCATACGTTTGTGATTGCTGCTGTTAAAGTTGTTTTACCATGGTCAACGTGACCAATTGTTCCAATATTTACGTGTGGTTTTGAACGGTCAAATTTCTCTTTTCCCATTACTAAAATCCTCCTACTAATATTTAATATTTTTTGGTTGTTTGCGGTGAGCGCCAAGTTGCTTTAAAGCAAGTGACGTGTCCGCGCTATGGTTTATGCCCGCGCGTCAAAATTGCCAAAGGCAATGAAAAGGGCGTACATATTTAGTTATACTTGAAAGTTACATGAAAATCAAATCTGAATTCACTTTTTTAGCAAAAGATCAATCTTATTCACCTTTAAACTTTTTAATGATGCCTTCAGAAATCGATTTCGGTACTTCTTCGTAATGATCGAAGTGCATTGAGAACACGCCGCGGCCTTGTGTGCTTGAACGCAATGATGTTGCGTAACCAAACATTTCAGATAGTGGTACCATAGTGCGAACCACTTGTGCGTTTCCGCGTGCTTCCATACCTTCGATGCGTCCACGACGAGCTGTGATACCACCGATGATGTCTCCCATATACTCTTCAGGCATAACAACTTCAACACGCATGATTGGCTCTAGAAGAACCGGGTTACACTTTTGTGCAGCCATCTTTAGTGCCTGTGAAGCAGCTAGTTTAAACGCCATCTCAGATGAGTCAACGTCATGGTATGATCCGTGGAATAGTCTTGCTTTTACATCCACTAGAGGGAATCCGGCAAGTACTCCGCGTCCCATTGCATCTTCAAGTCCAGCTTGAACAGGTCCAATGAATTCACGCGGAATAACACCACCAACGATGTTATTGATGAATTCAAAGCCTTTTCCTGCTTCATTTGGTCCAAACTCGATCACAACGTGACCATATTGTCCACGACCACCTGACTGCTTCGCATACTTTGAATCAACTTCTGCGCTTTGTTTGAATGTTTCGCGGTAGGCAACTTGTGGTGCACCTACGTTTGCTTCTACATTAAACTCACGCTTCATACGGTCAACGAGGATATCAAGGTGAAGCTCACCCATACCAGCAATAATCGTTTGACCAGTTTCAACATCAGTGTGCGCACGGAAAGTAGGATCTTCCTCTTGAAGCTTCACAAGAGCAGCTGACATTTTGTCTTGGTCTGCTTTTGATTTTGGCTCAATTGAAAGTTGAATAACCGGCTCTGGGAATACCATTTTCTCAAGGATTACATTGTCCTTTTCAGCACATAATGTATCTCCTGTTGAAGTATCTTTTAAACCAACAGCTGCCGCGATGTCACCTGAGTAAACTTTTGAAATTTCCTCACGTTTGTTCGCGTGCATTTGCAGGATACGACCGATAC
>JAVBKE010000079.1:0-13260 GCA_031554185.1 Caryophanales bacterium | reverse complement strand
ATGTGCAATACTTGTCGAATATTTTCGCGCCCGTAATTTAATTCGGATAATATCTTCCTCATCAATGTCAGGCTCATACCAAAAGTCAGGCTTCTCGTAAAGACTTTGATTTGGATAGCCGGGCTCACATGTTAAAACGTTTACTGAATGCCCTTCTTCTTTTAAAAGCAAATAAATATTTTTCGCACGGTTCGCCGCACTCCCTATCTCAGGGTAAAAATTTAATGAGATTAGTAATACTTTTTTCAAAAAACTCTCCCTTTTTAAACCGATTTAGTCATTTTTTGCTCTCTAATTTCTACTTTCCCCACTGACACATTCTTGATGCAATTCCAAGGGTTACGCCATTTAGAACACAGCGAAAAACCTTCTTATTCCTTGCGAATGTTTCAAACAATCCAATTTTCAAGGATGAACCTATGTTATTTACTAGAATATGTCTGAAAAAGATTTATAAAAGCTTTTTCAGACACACTCTAGTAAATAGCTCTGTAAACGGCATCTTCATTCCCCTGACAAAAAGCAACATTGCTGACCATTCTTAAACATGATTAGAACGACCATCATTTAAATTTAAAACTGACATCCTTGTTAACTATTCACTCTAATTCTAGAGTAAGCTACAAACATTGTAAAGAACAATTAGCTTAATAAAGCATATATGGTTAATAATACCTATAATAATCAAATATGATTGTAATCTCCTCCATATTTATGAAATGAATTTGCTTAATTGTTTTAAATGCGCCTGGAAAAATTCATGACTACTCTTGAATTTTGTTAAGAAATCACTATAATAAAACCTACAAGCTTACAAATCCATGGATTACTTTGTCTTTATTAGGAGTTTTCGTTAGAAATTAGTGAAGTGAACGAAAAAAACAACTTTTATCATAATTTAGTGACTTTGATTATGATTAATTGAGATGCTCGTCGCACAATGGAAACGATCAATTAAAAAGAAAATTAGGTGCAATATGAAAAAAGTAATGTTAATTTTCGGTACTCGCCCTGAAGCGATCAAAATGTGTCCTTTAGTAAAGGAGCTTAAAACACGCCCGAATATCAAAACAATTGTCTGCGTCACAGGACAGCATCGGCAGATGCTAGATCAAGCACTCGATGCATTTGGCGTCATACCTGATTTCGACCTATCAGTCATGATGGAAAAGCAGACTTTATTCGATGTCACATCAAATATTCTAAACAAAATCAAGGATGTCTTAGAAGAAGTGAAGCCTGATGTCGTTCTTGTACACGGTGATACAACGACAACATTTGTTACGTCGCTCGCCTGCTTCTATTTGCAAATTCCAGTTGGCCATGTTGAGGCGGGGCTCCGCACACATGATATTTATTCTCCTTTCCCAGAAGAATTCAACCGGCAAGCAGTTGGATTAGTAGCCAAATATCATTTTGCACCAACCGAAACAGCAAAGCAGCACTTGGTTAGCGAAGGAAAAAATCCTCAAGATATTTATGTAACTGGCAACACAGCTATTGATGCCTTACACACAACGATATTACCAAATTACTCACACGAAGAACTCTCTTGGGCATCTAATAGCCGGTTAATTCTGATTACAGCTCATCGCAGAGAAAACCTTGGCGAACCTATGTACAACATGTTCAGGGCAATTAAGAGAATTATCGATGAAACGCCTGATGTTAAAGCGATTTACCCAATTCATATGAATCCTGCTGTTAGAAAAGCCGCTTTTGAAGTGTTTGGTGATAGCGGTCGCATCCACTTGATTGAACCGCTGGGTGTACTTGATTTCCATAATTTCATGTCAAAAGCATATTTAATTTTGACTGATAGTGGTGGAATTCAAGAGGAAGCGCCTTCACTAGGCAAGCCAGTGCTAGTTATGCGCGATACAACTGAACGTCCTGAAGGAGTAGCTGCAGGAACTTTAAATCTGGTTGGGGCAGATGAAGAGGTTATTTACCGTTCATTTAAACTGCTTCTGGAAGATGAGATGGCTTACCAAAAGATGAGCCAGGCAAGTAACCCCTATGGTGACGGGACTTCTTGTAAGCAGATCGCTGATATCTTATCTGCAAACTAATTGGACAATAGGCTTTGAACCCAGAAGCAGTCATGAACCCATGTGGATTCACGACTGCTTTTGTATCACTAAGCACGGATAAAATTGGACAAGAAGTAAGAAGCTCGATTATCCTTTTGATTTAAACAGCAAAGCGCCGAGCATACCGAAAATTACGGCGGCTGAAATCCCTGAGCTGGTGATTTCAAACATGCCGGTTAGTACACCAACAATGCCATGTTGTTCATACTCCTGCAGCGCACCCTGGACCAGTGAGTTGCCGAAGCTAACAATTGGCACTGTAGCACCAGCACCAGCAAAATTAATAATTGGTTCATATAGTTCCAAGCCGCCTAGAATCGCTCCGACAACCACCAACAAACTAAGAGCATGCCCTGGTGTTAGCTTTGCGACATCAAATAATAACTGCCCGACCACACATACCAAGCCGCCAACGATGAATGACCAAAAAAACATGGCTATCATCCGCTTCCCTCCAATACTTTCATAATTTATCGATTTAATAAATCTAGTTCAACAGTTCAACTGCTACTGCATGCGCGATGCACGGAATCGTTTCACCTTGCTGGAACGACAAAGGCGACAGCAGCGCACCAGTAGCACAAATCAGCACCTTTTTATAGCGATTTTGCTTCATTTCATTAAGAATATGTCCATAAAAAACAGTTGCTGAGCAGCCAGCACCACTCCCGCCAGAAAGCACATCTTTCTTCTGACTGTCAGCATAAATCAGCAATCCACAGTCTTTGAATTTATTTTGCGGCAAATTAACGCCCTTTTGCATCAGGAGTTCATAACAAGTCGCATGACCGATTTCACCCAAATCACCAGTGAAAATACAATCATAATGATCATACGGCAAAGCAAAATCTTGAAAATGGGTAAAAATTGTATCAAAAGCTGCCGGTGCCATAGCGCCACCCATGTTGAGCGGGTCTGACATCCCCATATCGATCACTTTGCCAATCGTCGCACCGACCACAACTGGTTGATTCGTCATTTGCATACTACTTTCACCAACAACTGCCATCCCAGCACCTGTTACCGTCCATTGTGCAGTAGGTGCTTTCTGCCCACCATACTCTGTGGGATAACGGAATTGCCTCTCAACAGCGGAATTATGACTCGATGCACCAGTAACCACATGCTTAGCACCACCATAATTAACAAGAAATGCAGCCAATGCTAGCCCTTCCATTGAGGTCGAGCAAGCACCAAACAAGCCGAAATAGGGAAGCGAGTTTGTTCGTGCCGCAAAACTTGTTGGGGTAATCTGATTAATCAAGTCACCTGCTAGAAAGAATTGCATCTCATCTTGCTGTTTACCCGATTTCTTGATTGCGATTTTCACTGCATCTTCTACTAGCAAGCGACTAGCTTTTTCAAAACTATCCTCATTCATCCAAAGCTTGTCATACACAACATCAAACTCGCTACCCAATCGTCCCTTCCCCTCAAATGGACCACCGACAACGCCAGTTCCCAAAATAGCTGGACGGTTATCAAACCGCCAAGATTGCTTACCAACTAACACTTCTCCACCCTCCAAAATAGGCATTCAAATTTTCACAATGTGACTAGAAAAGCTCGATCCAAAGTACCTTCAGCAGTGCCACAACAAATGCTGAAAACACACCGAAAAGGATCACTGAACCAGCAAGTTTAAACATATTGCCACCAACGCCCAGTACAAATCCTTCTGTTCGGTGTTCAATGGCAGCAGAAATAACGGAATTGCCAAACCCGGTAACGGGAACAGCTGAACCTGCACCAGCAAATTGTCCCAATTTATCATACACACCAAAACCAGTCAGCAGCATCGATAAGAATACCATTGTTGCCACGGTCGGATTTCCAACCGTTTTTTCTGTGAAATTAAAATAAAAGATATAACCTAGTGAAATAACCTGCCCCAGTAAACAAAATAATCCCCCTACCAAAAATGCTTTTAAACAGTTGAACAAAACCGGACGTGGTACTTCAAATTTTTGTTGTATTTGTTGATATTGTTTTTGTTCTGGCTTTAATTTTTTTTTCATAACGAATCCCCCGTTGTTCCTTTAATTAAATAATCAAGCGGTATCTTCATGTAATTCAACAATATTCTCAAACCATTTTTTCGCTTTGTTCTTCGGATAGTCTTCCTTATGTACATGAACCCCAAGTTCGATTGCTTCTAAAAATATTTTCATATCACTTGAAACAATAAAATCATTTCCCGGGTAATCTTGATTCAACATCTTGGTCAGCCGCTTCTCAATCGAATCCATATGAATCCGTTGCATATGCTTCACCTTGTAGGCAACAAGAATTTCCTTACCATTCTGGATCACAGCAACATCAAATAACTCATCAAAAGACTGCACCTCATGTTTGATTTTCAAGAGCGGCGCCTTATCTCCCGTAATGTACACTGGCTTTGGATCTACCGCTTTAAATAGAGATAAGCGCGCTTCCCTACTATCCGAATCTGGCGAACAAGACGTTAATAAAAACATGGCAATCACCACAGCAATCACCTTCCATACCTGCATGAAATCACCACCGTTTTTTGAGAATAGTTTGTGTAAAAAAAAAATGATTATGCAAAAAAGCGACCTTGAACTTAGCTTTATGGTCGCTTGTTGAAAATTTATTATTGGTAGTTTATTTTATCAACTTCTTTACTTGTTTCGGGGTACTAAAGAAGCAAAGTTTTTACTTCTTTGCTGTAAAAATATTAAACATGAATAACTGCATCATACTATGATTAAAACGAAAAAAGGAACAGTGTGCGCTAACACTGAACCCAATTTAGTTAATAGCCGCATAAAGCGGCCGGCTAGCTAAATACTTGTTAAAGTAGCAGATAACCTTTGCAGAAGAGGTCTACTATTTATTGTCTTATCTATATATGTCAGCAATGCCAAATTAGACGTGTTGAGCAATGAAATAATTGCAACGACAACTGCAATAATCTCCACCGGCATCACCTCCTATTCAGAAGGCTTAACCCGGACCACTTTAGCTTCTATTAACTGCCTCTAAAAGAGGGATTGACTATATGATAACGTTGGATTAGAGCGCTTCCCAGAGCTAATTTCATGTTTAGCGATAAACTTTTTTCAGAGCGACTTAATCTATTGACAACTTCTAAAAATCGGCACTCCTTTACAGCTTGTAGGAAATAGAATCCTATTGATTGATTCGACAATAGGAAATCTCAAGAACATGAAAAATCTAATTTCAACATATAACAGTCATTCTTAAGTACTTGTTGTATTGATAGTGACACCAGACAAAAAACCACCTGCCAAGATGGCTTTTTCAATCATTCAATATAACCAGCAAACCCTAAATCACCTTTACCCGATAAATACGATCAATTGGAAACTGGCGCCAAACCCGGGCGTAGGCCTCTCGCAGAAACACCATACCATGCTCTAATTTTTCAATGGTGCCTTGATAAACTTGGTCATCAATGTATATCTCACAGAGTGGTCTACGTCTAATCGACGAGCGCGCAATTAACCTTTTCAGCTGTGCTTCAATGCTCACTTCTTTATCGTTCGTTGGTTTTTGACCATCTAATTTCACACTCGTAAAAGTCAGCATTGGTTTATGTATATTTGTAATAGGCACTGCCGGCGATAGGGCAACAGTTTCACGTTCAGATTCCGAGCTGGTAACCTTGTTCCGAGTGATGATGCGATCTGCTGACTTTTGGACTTCTATTTCTGCAGGAACCATTTCCTCAATAATTGGTGGTAAAACAATATTTGAATAATAATCATCAATCTCAACGACTTCTGCTTCTTTTAAACGATCTTCCAGAAACTCTCTAGTGATTAGTCGATTTTCAACAATCTCAGCATCTAGCTTTTCCATGATTCCTCACCCATACAAGCATATGCATACTAATATTACTTATGACTCGTTATGCAAAAATGCACATCAAATAACGACAAAAGCGAATACAACTGTGTTGGTTCACCCAACTACAGCGGTACCCGCTTTTATTTTTACCCTGTAAATCTATTTCAACTTCTTATCCTGCTCCCAAAGCAAAATTAAGAAGAAACACGACTGCTAGTGCATACATAATTGGGTGGATTTCCTTTCTACGACCAGCCACAAGCATTGTGAGTGGGTAGAAAATGAACCCCATTGCTATTCCATTGGCAATTCCAAATGTCAATGGCATTGAGATAATTGTAATAAAAGCAGGTACGGCTATTTCAAAGCGATCCCAACTAATTTTTCCAATACTTTGGAACATTAGCACACCAACGATAATCAATGCAGGAGCCGTGACAGCGGCTGTTACAATCGATAGCACAGGTGCAAAGAACAATGATAATAGAAACAACAATCCGGTCACCACTGCAGCAAATCCGGTTCTCGCTCCGGCGGCAACACCTGCTGAGGATTCAATATAAGCTGTTGTCGTCGAAGTGCCAAATATCGCACCGGTAATGCCAGCCAACGAATCAGCAAATAAAGCACGACCCGCGCGTGGTAAGCGGTTATCCTGTACAAAACCGGCTTGCCCAGCCACTGCCATCAATGTGCCAGCACAGTCAAAGAAATCAACAAACAAGAATGTAAAAACAACCAGCGCAAATTCCTTCGTCAAAATTTGATCTGAAAAATTGTGAAGAAACGGATCAAGTGCTACCCCAAATGTTGGCGCCAAACTAGGTATACTTCCAACAATCTGTTCTGGCATTGGAATCTCATTGACAACAATTCCAACAATCGTTGTCAATGCCATTCCGAAAAAGATCGCACCTGTCACCTTACGAATCATCATGATCACTGTCACCACAAGTCCGAAAACTGCAAGCAACACGGCCGGATTTGTCAAATCTCCTAACATGACAAATGTTGCATCACTAGCAACGATAATCTCAGCATTTTTTAGCCCGACAAAGGTAATAAATAAACCAATACCAGCGCCAACGGCAATCTTCAAATCCAACGGGATCGCATTAATAATTTTTTCACGATAGCCCGTTAGTGTAAGGATTGCAAACAATGTGCTCGACACCAAAACAGCTGATAAAGCCGCTTGCCATGGAATTCCCATTGTCAGTACGACCGTATAGGTGAAAAAAGCATTTAGACCCATACCAGGGGCAAGCGCAATTGGATAACGGGCAATAATCCCCATAAACAGACTACCAACTGCTGCAGCTAATGCCGTTGCAACAAAAACAGCACCGTAATCCATACCAGCGCTTTCAAGTGTGAGTGGATTGACAACTAAGATATAGCACATTGCTAGGAATGTTGTCAGACCACCAATCGTTTCTTGTTTGAAGTTTGTCCCTAGTTTGTCAAACTCAAAATACTGTTTAATCTTGTTCACGCTCGTTCCCCTTTGATTTTCTCTACATTTCTCATAAAATCTGTGTACAAAGTTGGGAATCGGGAATGCACCAATAACGCAGATTCGCGCGTAAATCTATGTTGTTATGATTTAAAGCGACTAAAATCAAGCGCTAAAAAACCCAAACGGAAAGTTTGGGTTGGTCAAAGAGCCAGAAAAGAACAATAGCAAACATACCCTGCTTCACCGATGAATTGCATACAAGCAAGTCGGCTGCATGAAAACAAGTTCCGTTCTGTTCGTTTCTTCGTAGTTAAGCCATTTACGGTAGCTTAGTAGAGACTCATGGGCCAATCCCCAAAATTATACGAAGTTATTATTATGAGATGGCAACATTGTAACAAGTGAAAATTCAGCTGTCAACGAGTTAAGTTTACTGCTTGGCAGTCTCCATTAAATCGTCAAACTTATACGAACATTCACACGCAAAACTTGGCCAATTGTTTCCAATCGGTCGCATAAGCTCGTTAAAAAATACTTATCTTAGCACTGTTGTGTTGTTGTGGATAAAGAGAAAAACAGCGTAAGTTAAAAATGACATTCGTTTTTCCAACTTAAAAAAACTTCAGTGAAAATCTGTACAAAAGGATTTTACTAAAGATTTTTGTTTGGTTTGGCCGCGGATAACGCCATTTGTCGGCATCTCATCGGCTTTTATAAATGTAGCCACGACAACTGACCTAACCTCGATAGTTCATCATTCTTCTCTCATTTCCTTTGTAGTTAGGTCTTTTATGGTAGCTTAATAGAAACACATGAACCAATCCCAAAAATTATACGAAGTTTATTGTTTTGAGATGGCAGTATTGTGACAATTGATAAATCCGTTGTCAAAATGTTAAGTTTGCTGTTTGATAGCCCCACTAATCCGTCAAACCTATACGAATATTCACACGGAGGACAATACCGAAAATTTCCATAAAGGCCATAGAAATTTATTCAAAAAGCACTTGCACTATTAATCTAATTCTGTGAAAATAGAAAAAGAAATAATATATTAATAATGTATTTTTATTGAATTTTTAAGTAAATTTTAAATCTGAAAAAAAGGTAGGACTAAACTTGAAAAAATTTTTACTTATTCTTTTAATAGCGACGTTCTTGTTTGTTACCAACATATCAAATATCGGTCTAACTGGACAAGAAACATTTGTTTCCGCTGAAACAAGTGCGGCAGTTGATAGTACACCAATATCTGAAATGACAAAGACAACAAAGGCAATGAAAATTGCTCCCCCTGCAGCCATAAATGCAATATTCCCTGATCCTAATTTAGCTAAGGTGATTGCAGATGAATTAGGAATGAGTAGCACGGATCAGGTTACGGCTGATCAGTTAAAGATAATTGAGAATTTAGATGCAGATTCAAATGATATTCAATCTCTAGAAGGGTTAGAATACTGTACCGGTTTACAGTATTTGAGTCTAGATGACAACCAAATAAGCGATTTGACTCCATTAATGGGGTTGGCTAATTTGACAAGCTTGAGCCTAGCTGTCAACCAAATAAGTGAGCTGACCCCCATTAGCGAATTTGACCGATTTAACCGCTTTGACTCTGGGCGATAACCAAATAAGCGATCTAACTCCATTAGCAGATTTGGCTAATTTAACCACTTTGTCTCTCAATTCTAATCAAATACTTGATTTGGCTCCATTAGTTGATTTGACTAATTTAACATCGTTAAACCTAAGCAATAACAAAATAAGTGAGCTTGCTCCTTTAGCAAACTTAACTAAATTAACAAGCTTGTATCTAGAGTACAACCAAATAGACGATCTGACCCCGTTAGCAGGGTTAACTAATTTAAACCTTTTAATCGCAGAAGGCAACCAAATAAGTGAGCTCACTCCATTAGCAGGGTTGACTAATTTGAAAAACTTATCTCTCGGCAATAATCAAGTAAGTAATCTAGCCCCTTTAGTCCGCTTGACTGATTTAATATTTTTAAACCTATCCAGTAACCAAATAAATAATTTAACTCCACTAGCGGATTTAGATAATTTGACATCCTTATTTCTATACCATAATCAAATAAGTGACCTTGCTCCATTAACGGGTTTGACAAATTTAGAGTCCTTAAACCTAGGCAGTAACCAAATAACTAACCTGACTCCATTAGCTGGTTTGACTAATTTAAACACCTTAGTTGTAGATAACAACCAAATAAGTGAACTTGCTCCATTAGCAGATTTAGCTAATTTGTCATTCTTAACGCTAGGTAGTAACCAAATAAGTGAGCTTGCTCCATTAGCAGATTTGACTAATTTGGACTCTTTGTTTCTGGACGCTAATCAAATAAGTGATTTGACTCCATTAGCAGGTATGACTCAATTGTCATTCTTATCTCTAACTAATCAGCAAGTAACAAAAGATCCAAAGAGTTCTGATAGTAGTTTTTCCCTTGAAAATCAAGTGAAGGATCAGGCAGGTATTTTGATTACACCAAGCACTACAAGCCATAATGGTATCTATTCTGCTCCCCTCATTTCTTGGCATCATTTAGTCCATGGAGAACAAATTATTTCTTATAGTTGGAACCAGACGGTCACTGTAGGTCAAACTTCAGCTCCTTTTAGTGGGACTGTTTGGCAACCACTTAGTGTAGAGTCACTTCTGGGCGTAACGTATGATTTAAACGGAGGAACTGGTGTAGTACCAACTGAGCCAGACCATCCTTCAGGTGAAGAGTTTATCGTTACTCCTCAAGGTAATATTTCGAAAACAGGCTATGAATTTACAGGTTGGAACACGAAGGCTGATGGTAGCGGAATGCATTATAATGTCGGTTCAACCTTTACAATGGAGACTGTACCAGTAGTTTTATACGCGGAATGGAATCAAGTACTAGGACCAGTGAATCCAGAAGTTCCTTCTCCAGGCACTGTAGCACCGATACCAACTACTCCAACACCAGAAGAAATAAAGGCAGTAACTGAGGGACAAACAACAAGTCCAAAAACTGGTGATGGAAGAACAAAGGGAATGATGGCATTATTCATGACATTCGGTAGTGCTGTTGTGTTGATGCAGATAAATAGAAGAAAAGTCTAAGTTAAAATAACACTCGTTTTTTCAACCACTTAAAAAATCTCCAGTAAAAATCTTTTAAAAAGATTTCACTGGAGATTTTATCTCGTTTAAAAGTTCAAACGATACCATACTATTTTTTGTGAAGCTAAATTTTAACGACCCAACAGTTCCTCTTTCATCCTTTTTTGTAAACTTCTTTAGATTCTTTAGTACGTTGTGCGCATTACCCGCCCAGCGTATCGACTGCAAATGCGCTATTATCCATCAGTTGATATTGAATTTCTTTAAATGCGTCGCTTGTAATGAGCAAGATATTTAGCGCGCATGATTGTATTGCAGGACATCGTGGTATCTTGTTCCCTCAAAAAGGGCAGTTTCTACATAGGGCCTAAATGCGTACAGAATCTCATCTATATCATCTTCTGCATTCTTGACCATACTACGGAGCGACCAACAATCAATAAGTATCCATTTCATCCATCATCGTAGCCATATCATCTAATTGAGCCTTGTACTGATTCAATTGCGTATGCTGTGTATCACTGCAAACTTCTAGTGCATTCTCAATCTGTTGATAGGCCTCGCTGACCTCATTCTTCAATTCCGCCATTTCACGTCCCATCGCACCTGTCCCTTTGACAGACTTCACCACTTGGAAACGCCCTTTCACCTCATTGAAACCATGCTCAGCAGCCTGAAACCCTTGTTGTTTATTCTTTTCGTACGACATTTTGCCATCCTCCTTGAAATCATATCATTAGCTTCCCTACTCAATTCGAGGATAATTCACATATTTTTTAAATGTAAGACTTCAAATTAAATCACTTTCCTACATAAGATTTTGTCACTACCATAGTCATTTCCCTACACTTTCCTCGTGTATTCTCATCCATAATCCCCAGAATAACAACAAGGAGGGATTTGCTATGACTGAAAATCCAAGTAAACAAACCAAACAACCCGATAACACGCAACCACAGCCAAAAAGCGGTTCTAAAAAAGTGAAGAACCAGAACCATTCACGTGCTAAAAAACACAGTAGCTCCGACATGTAATCTGTCATCACTGCAATAAAAAAGCAATATCACCACTAGAAAAACGGTGATATTGCTTTTATTAACGCTGTCATTTAGACCGAAAGAATGTGGAATCCTGAATCAACGTGAAGGTTTTCACCTGTAATCCCACGGGATAGATGACTGAATAAGAATAATGCTGTGTCACCCACTTCTTCTGCAGTGGTTGCACGACGGAGCGGTGCTCTTTCTTCCATGATTTGAATGATGACATTCAGGTCACCAACGCCTTTTGCTGAAAGCGTCCGAACAGGACCTGCAGAAATAGCATTTACACGAACACCTTGAGGTCCTAAGTCATTCGCTAGGTATTTCACACTTGCTTCTAGTGAAGCTTTCGCAACACCCATTACATTGTAATTTTGGACAACGCGTTCACCACCAAGATATGTCAATGTGATGATGCTGGCGCCTTCATTTAGGATATCTCTTGCCGCTTTGACAACTGCCGTTAACGAATAAGAACTAATGCTTTGCGCTAGTAAATAATTTTCACGATTTGTCCCAAGGTATTCCCCTTCTAAATCTTCTCGCATAGCAAAGGCCACACAATGCGCAATGCCATCGATTGTTCCACATTGCTCCTTAATGGTTTTGAAACAATTGTCAATCGCTTCATCATTGGAAACGTCACACTCGATAAGCAGCGAATTTTCTGCGCCTTGTAGAGTTCCTACAAGATCACGTAAACCTTTTTCAAATCGCTCAGATGCATAGGTAAATACAAGTTTCGCTCCTGCCTCGTGCAATGAACGAGCAACTCCCCAAGCGATTGAACGTTTATTCGCTACACCCATTACCACAATTGTCTTATCTTGCATATTTAAATTCATCATTTACTACTCCCCTACAAATCAATAAATTAGTACCTGGTACTAATTTATCCTACTTTCTACTTTTTCACAAGTTTTTTATCTAAAAACGCTAAAGCTGTATCTGCAGCTGATTTTCCCCGTGAGATGCAATCTGGCATACCAATGCCATCATGAGAAGCCCCTGTAAAGAATACACCAGGCAATACTACGGCTGCTTTTTCTCTCATTTCATTCAGGCGATCAAGATGACCAACAATGTATTGCGGCATTGCTTTCTTCCAACGATTGACCACTGTAAATGTTGGCTCGCCTTCAAAAATGATATGTTTGTTGATGTCTTTCATCGCTGTTTCGATAATTTCCTCATCCGATTTTTCCATAAACACTTCTGGCTCTTTCAATTTACTCATATGGGCACGAAGTAATACTTGTCCTTCTGGCGCCATATGTGGCCATTTATGATGCTGCCATGCACAAGCTGAAATAGCATAATCGCTATTTTTTGCAACAAGAAAGGAACTACCGGGTAGATCTTTTTTAACCGCTTCCTTTGGATAAGCAAATGTAACGTTAACCACGCTTGTTGAAGGAATATCTTTGTAGAATTGCAAGAAATCATGCTGATGAAACATTTGTGGCAATGCTTGATGTTCAGTCGTGACCACAATTGTCTCAGCAGTAACCGTTTGGCCGCTAGATGTAGTTACCGTATACCCAGCATCTGTTTTGATCACATCTGTAACCTGGTGATCTTTTAAAACATCTACCTCAGGCATCGCTTTTTCGATCGCTGGAATCATCGATTCAACACCTTGGTTCATCGACATAAAAACACCTTTGGGTTTTTCATTTAGCTTATTAGCTTTCGCTATTTGTGTTTTCGCCTTAGCAG
>JAVBKE010000166.1:0-3685 GCA_031554185.1 Caryophanales bacterium | reverse complement strand
AAAAGAAACCAAGAAAATGGCAGATTCAACAGTAAAATCATTTGGAACAAATGCAGGAAAAGATGTGACACTTGGGAGCAGTGATTTCACTTTCAGCGCAGAAGAAGGCGTACTCGAAATGAAGCTAGATGATGGAGACGGAATCAACTTTACTAGCCCCGGCTCTATCATCATGGCTGTAGAAGACAAACTAGATATCAGTGGGATGAAAGAGTTGTCGCTAGAAGCAACCGACTGGGTCATATTATCAGCAAATGCTGAGAGTCATATGATCATTGGAACAGATACGCAGATGATTGGGAAGGAAATCAAGAAGGAAGGAATAGAAAAAAAGGCGTTAGAACCAAAGTTAAATAAAGAAGCAGAAGAAGCAACGAAAAGGCTAGGAGAGATCATCCCGAAAAAAGCCTCGAGAAAAGAAAAGCGCAAACAGAGGCGTGCGAAGTTATTGAAAGCAGCAAGCTTAGCACTTGATGTAGCAGGACTAATTCCGGGGGTCGGTGCAATAGCCGACGTAGCAAATGCAGGTCTTTGCCTAGCGCAAGGTGATTTCGCAGGTGCAGCGATCAATATGGTAGGAGCAATACCAATAGCAGGAGACGCTGTGAAAATGGGTTTTAAAGCAGCAGATGCAACGAAAGGTGTAGTAAAAGTAGCAGAGTCAGGAAAAAAAGCAACAAAAGCGATTAAAGCAGTCACATCAGCGACAAAGAAGGCTGCAAAGACGATTGATAAAGTGATTGAACTAGCAGCAAATGGCATCAAGAAAGTTGTGACATTAGCAGATAAGGTGAAAAAAGGAATTGGTGCCAAAATAGACAATGTAATGGCAGCAATGAAAAAGCGTGGATCAGGAGCCTTTGACAATTTTACGAGCGGTCTCAAGAAAAAGTTTCCAAACTCAAAAAAGAATAGACCAGAAAACAAATGTAAAGGTCGTGATCCTGTCGATTTTATTAAAGGTGCAATGTTCTTTGACGTAGTAGACTTTGAATTTCCAGGACCACTGCCACTGGTATGGGAGAGAGGCTGGGATAGTGACAGTAGTGCTATAGGCATCCTTGGACATGGTGGTTATTTTAAGTATGATATGAAACTAAGACTATTCCAGGCCGATGAGTCAATCAGTATCATTACTCCAGATTCAAGAGAGGTGCAGTTTCCATTCATTCCAAGGAACTATCCGTACCTCAACAAACGAGAAAGAATGACACTGACCTATACAGGAATAGAATATCACTTGTTTGACCTTACAACAAGAGAGACCTATGTATTTGAAAGTACTCAGGTTCAGAGTGATTACCGGTTGAAAGAAGTGAAGAATGAACAAGCGCATAAGATTCAGTTTGAATATGACAAGAATGGTCATTTATCACTCGTAATCGACAGCGTAGGAAGAGAAATTGAAGTTCATACAAATGAGCAAGGTTTGATGACTGAGGTGGCATTACGCAAACATCGTCAGCGAGAAGTACTTGTACAGTATGTCTATAACAACGAACAGGACTTAGTTGAGATTAAAGATGCACTAGGGGAAACAACCTATCTAACTTATAACAATCACCTGATCGTTAAGAGACTGGATCGAAATAGAGCTGTATTTGTTTGGAAGTATGATGGTAAAGCAACGGGTTCACGCGTCACTGAAACATGGGGTGATGGGGATGTACTGAATGGTTGGATAAAATATTATGAAGGGTATACCGAAGTAACTAACAGCCTGAGAGAGACAAGCACTTATTACTACAATAAAGATAACTTATGCACAAAGATTGTGCACCCAAATGGTGGCGTACAGACATACGAGTACAATGAAGATTTCGAATTACGATCAGAAATAGATGAAGATGGTCGAGTAACAACGTATAGCTATGATGACTGGGGAAATCAGACTGCGATAACAAGGGCAGACGGAAGCACGATATCATACCAATACGATGAAAAGAACAGACTAGTACAAGCAATAAACCCAGAAGGCGCAAGTCGTGTGTGGGAATATAACGAAGATGGTAGCGTCAAGAAAGTAATTGCAGAAGACGGTACAGAGACGAACTATACATACAATGAAAAGAAACTCATCCAATCTGTCATCAATGCACAGGGACAAGCATTGACACTGGACTATGATGAGATGTTAAACCTAAAGAAGGCCACTATGCCAGACGGAACAAGCTCAACATGGACATATGACATGCGCGGTAATTGCCAAACAGCAACGAATCCATTGGGTGCCGAAGACAAGTACTGGTATGATAAATTAGATCGGCTAAAACGCGCAGCGTTAGCAGATGACAACGAGTTATCACTGACCTATGATCATTACGACAGTGTTCTTTCGGTGAAAGACAATTATACAACAGTGAAATATGAGTACACGATACTGGGTAGTGTCAAGAGCCGAGAACAAGGTGGAAAGAAAGTACTGTATGAGTATAATACCGAGGAGCAATTGACAAAACTGATCAACGAAAAAGGTGATACGTACCAGTTCGATTACGATGTAAGAGGAAACATTGCCAAAGAAATAGGTTTTGATGGAATCACGCGAACATACGAGCGAAGCTTATCAGGATTACTACAAAAGATCAATCGGCCAGATCAACGATGGACGAAGTATAAACATGATGAACTCGGAAATACCATCCAAGCAGATTATTTTGATGGCACATGGGAAATATTTGGATACAATAAGAATGGACAACTATTAAAAAGCGCAAATGCAGATGTGGAAGTGAGGTTCGAGCGAGATAAAGTAGGTCGAATCATCAAAGAATATCAGAACGATCATTGGGTCGAGAGTAGTTATAATGATCTGAACCAGCGTTCGAACATAAAGAGTAGCCTAGGACTGAGTGTAGATGTTGTCCATAACAAACTAGGGCAAGCGACAGAAATATCAGCAACACAGAATAACGAGCTGAATTGGGCAGCAGAAATGAAATACAACGAATTGGGGCAAGAAATCGCAAGATTGATGCCAGGAGAAATGGAAAGTGTATGGAAATATGATACAATAGGAAGACCAATTCATAACCATGTAAAGAACGGAGGTCGTTCAACAAGGCGTCGGAAATATTATTGGAATGCGAATAATCGGTTGCATAGTGTAGCGAATGAGTTGGTAGGGACAAGAAACTTCTACACGTATGACGAGTTTAGTAATTTAATTAGCTCAGAAGGTAAGGGATATCCACGGTTAGTAAGAGCGGTAGATGATACAGGGAACTTATATGAAACCAGCTCAAAGAGAGACCGAGTGTATGGTGCAAGTGGGCAACTTGAGCGTTTGTTCCAGCAGCCTTCAACGATACTCTACCATTACGATTTAGAAGGCAATTTAATTCAAAAATTGGAGAAAGAAACTGGCTATGCATGGAAATATGAGTATGATGGCAATGGGATGTTGACAAGAGCTATAATTTTTTCAACGGACGAATCAGATGTGGTGGAGGAAATCAGCTATAAGTATGACCCGTTGGGTCGTAGGGTAGAGAAGCGTAATGGCAAGGGAACAAAGCATTTTGTCTGGGATGGCAATGTAATTGTGCATGAGTACACCACGGATACATCAGATGAGCAAGAAGACCTTGTGACGTGGGTATTTGATGGTGGATTTACTCCGTTATCAAAAATTACTAGCAAAGATTCCTACAGCATTGTGAGCGACTATTTAGGAACTCCCGTT
>JAVBKE010000012.1:0-2753 GCA_031554185.1 Caryophanales bacterium | reverse complement strand
CTGTGGCAGGATCACAACCCCGATGCGCCACGCCCATTCGGCAACCGTGAAGTGTGGGCAGGATTCGACCCGGCGCGCAGCGGGGATACCTCGACATTTGTCATTGTGGCCCCGCCCTTGTACGACGGTGAGCCGTTCCGCGTGCTGGCCACTTTTTATTGGCAAGGGCTGAACTGGAAACACCAGGCCAAACGCATTCAAGACCTGTTCAACCAATACAACATGACCTATATCGGCATCGATACCACTGGTATTGGTAGCGGTGTGTTTGAAATGGTACAGAACTTCGCCCTGCGCCAGGCAAAACCCATCATCTACAGCCAAAGCAGCAAAACGGAACTGGTAATGAAGATGATCGATGTAGTCAGTGAAGAGCGCATCCAGTGGGATGCGGAGCTGAAAGAAATCCCGGCCAGCTTTATGGCCATTCGCCGCGCGACTACGGCCAAAGGCGGCAGCATGACCTTTGTTGCCGATCGCACGCTGGAAACCGGCCATGCCGATGTGTTTTTTGCCCTCTCCCACGCAGTGGCCAATGAGCCGCTGAATTTTGAAAACAAACGCAAATCCAAGTGGTTCATCACCAAGGCAGCAGCATGAAGAAACGCTATCGCAAGGCCGCAAAAACGCCCACTACGCGCAAAATGAGCATTATCACCCTGGGTAAACCTGAGCCGGTACTGACGACTGGCACCGACTATCAAGAAATCTGGTACGACTCTAATTTTAACCATTACACCCAACCGATTGACCGGCTGGCACTGGCGCAACTGGTCAACATGAACGGCCAGCACGGCGGGGTACTGTACGCCCGTCATAATATGGTCGCCGCCGATTATCAGGGCGGTGGGTTATCGCATGAGCAATTAAAAGCGGCAGTATTTGATTACCTGGTGTTTGGTGACGTGGCGATCCTGAAAGTACGTAATGGCTGGGGTGATGTGGTAGCGCTGCAACCACTGCCCTCGCTCTATCTGCGGATACGCAAAGATGGCAGCTTTGTCATTTTGCACAAAGGCGAGCCGTTGGTTTACGCGCCGGAAGAGGTAATTTTTCTTAAGCAATATGATCCACAGCAGCAGGTATACGGCCTGCCGGATTACATCGGCGGTATTCATGCGGCGTTACTCAACAGCGAAGCGACCATTTTCCGCCGTCGCTACTACCACAACGGCGCGCATACGGGCGGCATTATCTATACCAATGACCCGAATCTGAGTACCGAAGTTGAGGACGAAATCACCCAAAGCCTGGAGCACAGCAAAGGTATTGGCAATTTTAACACCCTGTTTGTGCATATTCCGCACGGTGACCCGGAAGGGATTAAATTCATTCCGATTGGCGATATCAGCGCCAAAGATGAATTTGCCAATATCAAAAATATCAGTGCGCAAGACGTTCTCACCGCTCACCGCTACCCGGCTGGATTGGCAGGCATTATCCCCAGTAACGCAGCCGGTTTAGGTGACCCAGAAAAAGCGCGGGAAACCTACCGCAAAGACGAGATTATTCCGCTGCAACGGATGCTAATGGAGGCCATTAATAGCGATCGTGATGTACCGGAGTACCTGCATGTAAAGTTCTCTATGGAAATAACCAGTTCAGGTGCGTTATGAGCAAGAAATGGGTAAAATCAAGCATGTTTAATCATCTTAGGGCCAATAACATGCGCGTAATGAAAATACTCTGTACCGAATGTGGGGCCAATGCTGTGATCAGAAAAACGGCGCGCAAACATCGCCAGATTGCTGATCTTTACTGTGCGTGCAGCGATGTGGAATGTGGCCATACGTTTGTGATGAATGTGACGTTTAGCCACACGTTAAGCCCCAGCGGGTTAACGGGTAGCAAGTTAGTGAAAGCGCTATTAGAAAGATTACGGCCCGATGAACGGCAATTTGCGCTAGACCTGCTGCAACAACAGTCTGGATAAGACCAGCCCCACAAAAAAGTGGGGCTGGTTGTTTTAGGAGTGGTTTTTTTGTTGTTCGTTTAAATCATCGACTAATTCAGTCGTCAATTCCGCGATCCAGTTTAACGCGAGTTCTTTATCACTCTCATTACAATGCCCAGATGAATTCACGACTAAGCGCGCAACCAGCTCAATGCGTTGCATAGCTAATTGTTCATAGAAAAAATCTATCAAGAGTGCCTCCGTCTTTTTATACTGTATTTATAACCAGTATAACTATAGCTATTTAAAGTGGAAGCGGATTTTCACCAAAACATGATACTTGTTACGAATTATGAAAAAACAGTGGTCAGACCTAGAAAAATAATAACATATTGAATAAGTTATTTAGTTTCTATTGGGTGATCATTGATTGAATTAACCAGATTTAGCACTTAAGGGAAGGACGCAAAATGCGTAAAGCGTGTATTGAACTTATGAGCACAACTAAAATTGTCTGCCTTGTGGCTGGAGAAAGAGGAACGGGTCGATGCCTTCACGTCATTGTCGTTTCACAAGACATGGCTAAAACGCCAACAACGGAGCAATGGCTCACAGCCCTACAATTATGTGAAAAAAAAGCCACCGAGCTAAAATATGAAGTCGCATATATTCGCGGTAAAAGTCTGGCTGGCTTACAAGGCTAACTTACCCTGTTTTCGCGGCATTAATACCACTGCTGCCATTTGCCATCTTCCTGCAACCGCTGATTCCGGTAAAAAATTCTCATTCCCGCCCCTAATGGAATGCTGCCACCCCGGAGAAGTAGTTCAATCTCCATTTCGCTGCCATCAAAGCCCCT
>JAVBKE010000147.1:0-30394 GCA_031554185.1 Caryophanales bacterium | reverse complement strand
TAAATAATATAAATAGGTATTAATAGATAGTTTTGCTTCTTCGCTACTGACGATATCAGCGGAAGCTTGTAAGATAGATACTAGTGAAATCAAGCGTACTAGAGTAGCCTCTCCGCGTCTGTAATGGGGCATGGGAATTTGTATTGCTTGTTTTTTCATTTTCTGAAACCATTGTGTTCAGCGGAGGTTAATAAATAATTTAATTTACATTTGCGATATTAGCAATATTTCATCATACGAAACCCAGTTTAAAAAAGAGGAGTTTCTTATTTTAATATTGTTACATATAAATTGTTTGAGTAGTCTCTATCACTTTTTTCTACTCATTCAACATTTTAGTTTAGAGAAGAGGAGAGAGAAAATGGGGTCAATTTTTACATTTCAACTTGAGGATTCATGTAATCAAAGTAACGATGATTTATTAAACAAAGGGTGCAAAATTTTTATTCAAACAAATGAAGGGATGTCGATTGTACCAGGGACAGTAACAGATTCAGGCGGAAAAAGTCTTACTGTTGCGGCAAATATAGCTGATTTTCATGAGCTTTATGAAACGATTTCTGACATTTCTTTGTTGGCAGAGGGAGAAGTGGATGCTTGTTCGATAGAAAGTTATGCGGTAGAAAGCAATGATTTTGTTTCAAATGCAAACACTTCTGAAACCTATTTAGAATCGGTGATATCGGATGTACCTTGGAATTCCACCTATGCTGAAGGAATAGGGATGGATGCCTTAACAAATCGTGTGAAGAAATCTGCTGTGAAATTAGTGAAGAAGTCAGAACCAAGACCTAATATTGTTCAAACCTCAGCTAAAATCATTAGTAATGAGAGTGAGTATGCTAGAGCTTTTGAGGTAGCAGTAAGTGGACATTACAATATGGGGAATGTAGATTTAAAGGGATCACTTTCTTATATGAATGAAGTTAAGTGTACAAGTAAGTCGTTGTCAATTGTTTTGGAGCATACGGTTATAGAAGCCAGTTATTCAAATGAGGCTTTGTACGCATTAACTGATGAAGCAACTAAAGTGATAGATAGTAGGCAGAATTTTCGGGATAAATATGGAGATTACTTTGTTTCTGATGTGAAACGTGGTTCAAAATTTATTGCTGTATATAATTGTACATCTACGTCAGAAGCGAGCATGACATCATTTAAGGCTGCGGTTTCAGCAACCTCAGATTTGTATGGGTTTGCAATGGACACAAAATTTAGTACGGCTATGAGTACACACAATGTTTCAACTAATGTAAAAGTCTTTTACGAAGGTTGCACTGGAACACCGATTTATTCAGATATCAGTGATGTTTTAAATGTTGGTAAAGCACTTAAATGGTTTACAGAACATATGGCACCAGTTAATCTATCTTGTAAATTGACGCATTACTCTATGCTAAACGATGAAATTCCGCCGAAAGTGCCAATTGATCCAACAATTTTCATGAAAATTTGGGGTTTGTTTTCGAACTTATGGCGTCATGTTTCAAATGCTTATGCCTGTCCGAAAAACTATACTGACAGTGTTGTAGCAAATGCAAATAGACTGAGACAAGACATAATTGCTCATCAAGTAGAATTTGTCTCGTATCCATCCCAAATAGATGAATTTCAGAAATCTTTGGACGAACAAGTCAAAGTACTAAATTTAATTAAGAAACGTTACTATCAGTATAATTTGGTGAAAAATGCTGCTGACGCGCCTTATTGGGAGGATATGGATTCCGGATCGAAGTATGAGTGGACTTACGGAATTACAGATTACGATGGAGCAGTATGTTATGAACAACAAAAAAGTAAGAGTTATGAGACTTTTTATTACCAAAGACATACATTCAGTTTCAATGATACTGAAAAGCGGATTGTTGGCTATAAGATTATTGCCAACTGGCAAGACGGTACTGACGGTAAATGGTTTAAAAACCTAAATGAACGATATCTATTAAGCCATCGAGGAGAAATTAGTATTAAGTCGTATCTATCAAGAGGATTTAATTGGACGATAAAATGGTATGCAGTTGATATGGACAAAATTGATTTTGACTAGATAAAAGATCTGAATAAGCAAGATATGTCTCATGATAATAGCCCCGCTAATGGGTATCGTTATGTTGACGGCCGTTGCCTTGATGACCGAATAAGAAGGAATGCTTCTTTCTATGTTCGTTCGTTACATCCTTGCAAACAGGCGCATCATCCTGTATACTTCTGGATATAATAAGTATGAGTAATGACGAGGGTAAGAATATTTGCGAATTGTTTCACAGAGAGGGAGGCGTAATGCTGCAAGCTTCCTAAACAACACAAATATTTACCGCCTCTAAACTTGACCAAGGCGTGTGGATTTAAGCACAAAATGGTCGACGGCGAAACCGTTATCCTGACCGAATAGAGATATTCGAAAGCGTCGCATGTTTTCATGCGGAACGTGGGTGGAACCGCGGGTATATATAAATGTTACTCGTCCCTATTGATTAGGGGCGATTTTTTGTGTCTGCACTTATTTCTACGAAATTGTATCTAATCAACGGGATGTACTTATTAAACAAATTTGAGAGGGGCAGTCACCATGATAAAAATAATATTTCCAGATAAATCAGAGAAGGAATTTCCGAAAGGGACGACGACTGAAGAAATTGCGGCTTCAATTAGCCCAGGATTAAAGAAAAAAGCACTTGCCGGTAAGGTAAATGGGGTCCAAGTTGATCTGCGCACTGCAATCGATGAGGATGCCACACTTGAGATTATCACACCAGATCATGCGGATGCTTTAGAGATTATTCGCCACAGTAGCGCACATTTGCTTGCACATGCGGTTAAGCGCCTACATAGCGATGCGAAATTTGGTGTAGGTCCGGCAATTGAAAATGGCTTCTACTACGATATCGACAGTGAGCATGCCTTTAATCCAGATGATTTGCCACTAATTGAGAAGGAAATGAAGCGGATCATCGATGCGAACATACCAATCACGCGTACTGTAGTGACGCGCGACGAAGCATTGCGCCGTTTTAAAGAAATTGGTGATCCTTACAAAATCGAACTGCTAGGCGCGATTCCAGCTGAAGAGCAAGTAACAATCTACGAACAAGGCGATTTCTTCGATCTTTGTCGTGGTGTTCATGTTCCATCGACGGGTAAAATCAAAATTTTTAAATTGCAAAAAGTAGCTGGTGCATACTGGCGCGGTGATAGTGAAAATAAAATGTTGCAGCGGATTTATGGTACTGCTTTCTTTACAAAAGAAGCGTTAGCTGAACATTTGCGTTTCCTTGAAGAGGCAAAAGAGCGTGACCACCGCAAAATTGGTAAGGAGCTTGATCTATTTACGAGCTCGCATTTAGTTGGTCCAGGGATGCCGCTTTGGTTACCAAAGGGTGCAACGATCCGTCGTACAATCGAACGGTTTATTGTTGATAAAGAGGTAGAACTTGGTTATAGTCATGTCTATACGCCGATCATGGCCAATGTTGATTTATATAAAACATCTGGTCACTGGGACCACTATCAAGAGGATATGTTCCCAACGATGGATATCGATAACGAATCATTAGTTCTTCGCCCGATGAACTGCCCGCATCATATGATGATTTATAAAAACGCGAAGCATAGCTATCGTGAATTGCCGATTCGTATTGCAGAACTTGGCATGATGCATCGCTACGAAATGTCAGGTGCCGTTTCTGGATTGCAACGTGTTCGTGAAATGACACTGAATGATGCGCATGTGTTTGTTCGTCCTGATCAAATCAAAGATGAGTTCAAACGTGTTGTAACATTGATTTTAGAAATGTATAAGAAATTTTCAATTGAAGATTATTCTTTCCGCTTGTCTTATCGTGATCCCGCTGATAAGAAAAAGTACTTTGATGATGACGCCATGTGGGAAAAGGCACAGTCAATGCTGAAAGACGCCATGGATGAGATGGGGCATGATTACTATGAAGCTGAAGGGGAAGCGGCGTTCTATGGTCCTAAACTGGATGTGATGGTTCGCACGGCATTAGGTAAAGATGAAACATTATCTACTGTCCAGCTTGATTTCTTGTTGCCAGAACGTTTTGATCTGACATATGTCGGACAAGATGGTAAACTCCATCGTCCTGTTGTCATTCATCGCGGTGTACTGTCAACAATGGAACGCTTTGTTGCCTATCTGATTGAGGAATATAAAGGCGCGTTTCCAACATGGCTCGCGCCAGTGCAAGTGCAAGTGATTCCAGTTTCACCTGATGTGCATCTAGACTACGCTCGCACAGTAGAATCTACACTGCAAAAAGCAGGTATTCGTGTCGAAGTGGATATCCGAGAAGAAAAGATTGGTTACAAAATTCGTGAGGCGCAAATGCAAAAAATTCCTTACATGCTTGTGCTTGGAGATCAAGAAAAAACAAGTGGTGGCGTCAACATGCGTAAGTATGGGGAGCAGAAGTCAGCCGAAATGGGACTCGATGCTTTCCTGGCAGAGATTAAAGCAGATCTTGAAGGATAGATGAGTAAAAATCAGACATGATTATGGCTTTCATATTAAACAACTACCTATGCCCTAGATGGTGGTCTGCATTATCAGTGTTTGCATCGATAAATAATGATTGGAACTCGGGAGCGCGTCTGGAAAAGCTTAGTCTTAGCGAAGTGCTTTTCAGACACGCCCTCATAAAAATCGCTGTAAATCTGCAAGTTCTGACTCAATCCCTTTTTTCATAAATATTGAAAAAAGGGGTTTTTCTATTGGGTTATGAACAGATTATTTACACAAGTTTGCCATACACATCTAGTAGATTAAATCACGATGTAGCAGCGATTCACAAGCGTTTTCCTCAAACAAGATTGGCAGTAATCGGCTATTCTTGTCTCGGAAAACCGCTTTATGAATTGCAAATAGGTTGTGGTGATAAAAAGGTACACCTAAATGCTTCTTTTCACGCGAATGAATGGATTACTAGTCTTGTGCTAATGAAATGGCTAGAGGATTTTCTCGGTTACGTGACTGCGGGAGCGCGAGTGGATGTTGGCCATCTTGTTCTCGCTAGTAAACTGCTTGATGGGGCAACAATTTCAATTGTACCCATGGTTAATCCTGATGGTGTTGATTTAGTCACAGCGGATGTACCACCAGATTGGAAGGAATATTGTCATTTGCTAAATCAGGGTGCCTCAGATTATTCACAGTGGAAAGCCAATATTCGTGGTGTGGACTTGAATAATCAGTTTCCTGCAAATTGGGAGATTGAACGAGAGCGAAAAGAAGCACAGTCACCTGCACCTAGAGACTTCCCAGGATTTTCTCCTTTAACAGAGCCAGAAGCAATGGCAATGGCTGAACTGACTAAGCGAGAACAATTTGACCGAGTGATCGCACTTCATACTCAAGGGCAGGAATTCTATTGGGGGTATGAGAATTGTCATCCATTAGAGTCGAGCTATTTGGCGAAACATTTCACTGAACTAAGTGGTTATAAAGCCATTGAGTATGTCGATAGCCATGCGGGTTATCGTGACTGGTTTATTAACCAATTTCATAAACCAGGTTTTACAGTAGAACTAGGTATTGGCGAAAATCCTTTATCTTTAAATCAGTTTGATCAGATTTATCATGATGTTCATCGACTGATTAATGCAGCTGTTTATCTATAGAAAGAGGCGTTGGCGTTTGTAGATCGCATGTATTAAGAGATTTCCTTTGGTGGTTTGTGGTATGACAGTGATTACATTCGTATTCTGGTAAAAAAATAGCACAAACCATGTGCTGGTTTGAACTATTGGTGTCTTGTTCCTTCAAAATGAACTGCACTAGCTGTAGAGAATGGCCATTCGATTAATGAATTTGAGCAGGGTAACCGCTATTAATAACGGTCATCACCGCAAACCAACCAAAGATTAGTGCTGTAAGAAGTGCGAACGCGATACCGAGTTTGTTTTTACTTTTGAATGCGTCAACTAGTGCAAAAACACCTACGATTGCGGTAATACCAAAAATGATGACTAACCCCATGACGATTCCCCCTGGTTTTGGTGTGAGATTTCTGTTTCCTTTACAATCTTAATTATTTCCTAGGGAATAATTAACAAACCATTATCTTCAAATATGATATGATAAAAATCAGGTTACTAAAAAGGCTGATTCCATTATAATAGGAATGATCAATACGTTGTCCCAAGGTCTGCCTAATACACCCTAGTTTAATATGGTTTGAAAGTATTGTCGAGAATATTGTTTGGAGTGAGTCACGTGGATATGAAAGCAAAGATCATTAAACAAATCCAGCAATCCCAAAATAACTATATCCCATTTGATACGTTCATGAGGATCGCACTTTATGATCATCCAGGAGGATATTACACAAAAGCAAAGCCGAAAATTGGACGAGCAGGTGATTTTTTCACCTCAGTATCTGTTTCGCCAGTTTTTGGAGAAGTGATTGCAAAATGGATTGTGAACAAAATCAGGGAAGACCAGCTGACTGCCAATATCGTAGAGCTAGGTGCTGGCAGTGGACAACTAGCTGATAACATCATTCAAGCGCTACAAAAAGAGATAACCGATTTCACTTATACAATCGTTGAAAGTAGCCCTTATCATCAAACGTTGATTCGCGAGAAAAGTAGTGATATCAAGGTCATATCATCAATTGAAGAGCTAGCTCATTTTGAAGGTGTCATTCTCTCAAATGAGTTTTTTGATGCACTTCCTGTAAAAGTTGCCCGTTATTCGGCTGCTGGTTGGGAGGAAATAGGCTATACAGTGCAAGATGATGAGTTACTAGAATGCACGCACCGAGCTGACCAACAAATCCAAGAATTTATTGCTTCTTTAAAAATCTCAGAGCCAATTGTTGCGCAACGAATAGAAGTGCCGATTGAAATGGTTCGCGTCTATCAAACGATCTGTGAGCGATTAGAACGGGGCAGTATTCTTAGTATTGATTATGGGATGCAGAGTGCTGATTTGCGTTTGCCAGAGAGAAGAAATGGAAGCCTGCGTGGTTTTTATCAACATCAACTAGTCGATGACGTTTTACTTCATATTGGTGAGATGGATATCACCGCAAATGTGCTTTTTGATGTATTGGAACAGTGCGGCGTTGGGTGCGGTTTGACAACGCTACAAATGGTAAATCAGCACCAGTTTCTACTCGATCATGGACTTCTTGACCTGCTTGTGGAGCATCATGACCCAAACCCATTTTCAGAGGCTTCCAAGCGGAATCGAGCTATTGTTCAGTTTATTTCGGGCGGTAATATCAGTGATTTCTTTTATATACTGGAACAAAAACGCGGGTAAAATTAGTTGTAACAACAAAAGTGTGCAAAGTTCTGGGGATTATCCAGATCTTTAGCACACTTTTTTCTGCTTACTTTGATTCTGTACCGAGGACAGCAGCAATTAAGTTACCATACCCTTCAGCTTCCATATTTTCTAGTGGTATAAACCGGAGGGAAGCGCTATTAATGCAATAACGAAGGCCACCTTTATCGTTTGGACCATCGGGAAATACATGGCCTAGATGCGAGTCGCCGCTTTGGCTTCGTACCTCGGTACGAATCATTCCGTGACTTTTATCGCGCAGTTCGTTCACAACATCTTTTGTAATTGGTGCAGTGAAACTTGGCCAACCACAACCTGAATCAAATTTTTCCTGTGAGCTAAACAATGGTTCTCCTGTGACAATATCTACGTAGAGCCCAACTTTAGTGTGGTCCCAATAGGTGCCAGTAAACGGCCGTTCTGTGCCACTTTGTTGTGTGACTTGGTATTGCTCTGGTGTTAATTTTTCACGCAGTTCTTGATCAGATGGTTTTTGATACTTACTCATCATATCACTCCTTTCTGGCTGGTATAGCGATTGATTGTGCTTTAGTCGCTTATTCTTATTATTCCATAAATGTGGTGTGTTTGTAGCTTTTTTTATGTTTATTTAAACGAAATTCCTTGTAGACATATCATTGACTGTGATTTTCATTACTCACATACAAAAACATCTACCAATTTCAAAAAACTGGAGATGCTCTTCTCATTATTTATTCAAACCCTGGAACAAGTATAAAGCTCGTATAATAGGTAAAACCGATAAAGCAAACAGTTAAGTAAACAAAAAAGATATAGACATACATTCTTTCTGTTAGCTTTAAGTAACCTAAAAGTACGAAAATAGCTGTTTGCGCGAGAAAAATTAAGGCGACGCCGTTCATATGTCCAAGATAAAACATGACAGCCATAATCCCAGTCCAAAATCCACATACCTTATACATGTTATTCATGTGAAACCCCCAAGTAGCTGTAAATGTGGTACCATTATATCGAGCATTTCTCGGGAAGTAAAATATTTTGAACGGAGTCGAAAATGAGAACGATTTTTTTAATTGGAATGATGGGAACTGGGAAGACTTCTGTCGGAAAAGCAGTTGCCGAAGGGCTTGGCACCGCATTTTTCGACACAGATATTGAAATTGAAAGAAGTACTTCTATGTCTGTGCGTGCGCTATTCTCAGAACAAGGTGAAGCGGCATTTCGCTTGCTTGAAAATCGTATTTTGCGCACATTACCTGCTCAGAATGCAGTCGTGGCAACTGGTGGTGGCATTGTACTCGATGCCACTAATCGAGAGTGGATGCAGGGTATGGGTGTTGTGCTATTACTAACTGCTTCAGTTGAAACGATTATCACGCGTGTCGATGGAGATGATAAGCGCCCGTTGTTGAGAGGGAATATCAGAGAAAAACTGTTGCAATTACAGAAGTCCCGCACAGAGATGTATCTGACATCTGCAGACTATGTGATCAATACAGATTATAAAAGGCCCGATGAAATTAGTGCTGAAATTATCAGAATAATTCATTTAAATAATAGCCACTAGCGCCAATGCCCTCTAGCGCAGAATGAGTGATGTAATTTCAACTGCATATTCTTCTCCATTTTGGTCGACAATGTTAAGCAGGTGATCAAAATGAAATCAGAAGACTACGTTAAATACCTGACAACTGAAATGATGAAATATATCGATGAACCCAAAGAGATCAGAAGAGAGCGGCGCTTACAGCGTAAGGCAGAACGAGAACCCTGGCTTGTGCGTTGGTTTGGTTTGATGCCAATGTCGTTTTCTCTCTGGAATGATGATCTGCAAGTGAGGCGTAAACAGTTTGTTAAATGGCGTGGAAATACATTGCATAAAAGGAAGCATAGAAGAAAACGCTAGCTATTTTATCCAATGTAAGGATAAGATGGCTAGCGTTTTATTAGTGAAATATTCTTTAAGGCTATAGGGCTGTGTTGGTCGTATCATTTCTGAATCTCTTAGTAGGAGCAGATTGCAGGAACTGAGCAAGCGAGCTTGCCCGAGATGCCTTTTTTACCCTAAAAGAATTTGGTCATCGTTTAGCGTAACACCACTGTTTTCTTTGAATAATCGCATTAAATCACCGACCTCAGCGTTTTCTTTTTCAGAAGCGGAGAGGTCAACAACGATTCGTCCAGAATGAAGCATAATTAATCTGTTGCCAAATGTAAGGGCATTCTCCATATTATGTGTGACCATTAGTGTGGTAATTTTCTTTTCATCGACGATTTTCTTTGTCAGCTCAAGTACTTGCTCAGCTGTTTTTGGATCGAGTGCAGCGGTGTGCTCATCAAGCAGAAGGACTCTTGGTTCAGCCATCGTTGCCATCAGTAGTGTCAATGCTTGACGTTGCCCTCCGGATAATTGACCAACTTCTGTTTTCATTCGTTCTTCAAGCCCTAGCCCCAGTGCACATACCTGTTCGTGCACTAATTTGCGGGTAGATGAAGATAATCCAAGTGATAAGCCGCGACGGGTTCCACGTTTGATTGCAATCGCCATATTTTCCTCAATCGTCATTCGCACAGCTGTTCCAAGCAGTGGATTTTGAAAAACGCGTCCAATCATTGGTGCACGTTTGTGCTCTGGTATAGCTGTGATCTCTTTGCCGTCAACGGCAATTTCGCCAGAAACAACAGGAAATACACCCGCGATACTATTTAATAATGTTGATTTTCCAGCCCCGTTTCCACCAATAATCGTGATGAAATCACCATCAGCTGCTGTGAGGTTCAGCCCTTTTAATACATGATTCTCGTTAGGGGTTCCTTTTTCAAAACATACATGCAATTGCTTGATTTCTAGTGCCTGTTTCATTGTGCCAAACCTCTCTTTCCAAACGTTCTCTGTAATGATTTTTTCCAAGTTGGTGAAGATAGAGCAATCACTAAGACAATTGATGAAATTAATTTTAGATCAGTCGGTTCCATGCCGAGATTAAGGACGAGTGCGATAATCATTCTGTAAATAATCGATCCGAGGACAACGCACATGAGTCTTTTAACAATCGATAGATTTCCGAATAACACTTCACCAATGATTACAGAAGCAAGTCCAATGACAATCGTGCCAATGCCCATAGAGATATCAGCGTAGCCGTTGTCCTGCGCAATCAAGGCACCAGAGAAGGCGATCATCCCATTTGAAATCATCAGCCCTAGAATCTTCATCGTACTCGTATTCACGCCTTGAGCACGGACCATTTGTTCATTATCTCCTGTGGCACGAATGATAAATCCGAGTTCAGTGTTAAAGAACAAGTACAGCACGATGATAAAAATAACGGTACAAATGAGCCCTAAAACAACGCCAGTCCATTTGTCAGGAACACCTATTGCTGCTAGGTTACTAAATAAAGTATCATTTCCTAACAGCGGGATATTGGCTTTTCCCATGATGCGTAAATTAATTGAGTATAGGGCTGTCATTGTTAGTATCCCGGATAAAAGCGCTGGGATTTTAAATTTTGTATAGAGAATTCCAGTAACGAGTCCAGCACACATCCCGGCAACCATCGCTATGATTGTTGCCAGCAGTGGATTCATCCCGCCGGCTATCAGTGTAGCACCGACTGCTGCGCCCAGTGGAAAACTACCTTCAGCTGTTAAATCTGCAATATCAAGAATGCGGTATGTAATGAAAACCCCCATTGCCATGATTGCCCATAGTAAACCTTGTGATATGGCTACAATTAGTATATCCATTATTCATCAACCTTTCTTTCCAAGCAGCTTACTGAGCCGCGGATTCTAGTTCTTTTGGTATAGTAATGCCGAGCTTTTCTGCTACTTCTTGATTAATCACAGTGTCAAATGTAGTTTGCGTCTGCACTGCCATCGTCTCAGTCGATTGGCCGTTTAGGACATTTACGGCCATTTCAGCAGTCTGTTGTCCTAGTTTGAAGTAATCGACCCCGACGGTAGCAAGTGCGCCATTTGTCACATGGTTACTTTCTGCTCCGATGACTGGAACTTGTGTTTGAAGTGAAATATCACCAATCGTTGCCATTGCTGATGCCAAAGTATTGTCTGCTGGCACATAAATCACATCAGACTTTTGAGCGAGAATTTGCATGTTTTGTGCGACATCATTCGTATTTGTAACACTCATGCTCGTTGTTTTGAAACCTAAATCCTTTGCGATTTGTTCCGCAATATCAACTTGCAATTTCGAATTTACCTCACTGGAGTTGTATAAAAATCCAACCGTCTCTGCATCAGGTACCAATAGTTTAATCAAGTCAAGCTGTTCTTTGATTGGTGTCATGTCACTTGTGCCCGTCACATTTGTCCCTGGTTTTTCATTCGATTCAACCAGTTTAGCTTCCTCAAGATCAGTGACGGCAGTGGTGATAATAGGAATATCGCTTGTTTCATTGGCTAAAGCCTGTGCAGCAGGGGTGGCAATACCCAAAATTAGATCATTTTGTTCTGCTACTAATGATTGACTCATTACTTTTAAATTTGATTGATCTCCCTGTGCATTTAGGTAAGTGATGGTGATATTTTCGCCATCTACGAATCCTGCGTCAGCAAGTCCATCAATGAAGCCCTTCCTAGCTGCATCAAGTGCAGGATGTTCTGCCACTTGCAAAATCCCGATTTTATACGTTGGTTCTGCGGTAGCAGACTTCTCTTTCTTTGCCTCAGGGCTTGTGATGACAACTAGCGCAGCAAGGAGTAGCACAGCGGCCAATTTTACGACAACGTCCCATTTCATTTCAATTCATCCTCTCTCTTTTTGTGCTACGGATAGAAAAAAGCCGCCACATCGGATTAAATCTCCTGTGGCGGCTGAATCAATTCAGTCTTCTTTAAAAATAAAAGAGCCACATAGATTTTCAATCATCTATGTGGCTCCAAGAAAATTGTACAAGGAAACTAAGCCATCATAGATACAAAACTTCTTTTGGAAGGTTTGTATCTATGACTAGCGCATTAGTCACTTCTACAAACCGTATCTATAGTAGCTGTAATAAAAACTATTTAGTTGTGATGGTTGTCTTGTGAACATGTCATTCACTCCTAAAGTTATTTTGTTTAGTATAGCGGTTTGCATTTCAGGTGTCAAGGATTAGAATTTTGTTTGTTGTTTACCAGCTGTGATTAACTCTTCCATCAAAAATGGGCGTGCTCAAATTCTTATAAGGTAAGGTCAAACGGTTTTTTTTCATGCATTGAAACTATTCTTATAAATTGGTAAGATTAGAAGTATAAATGAATTAAAGTACTTTATTCCAAAAAGGAACGAATAACAAATAAATGGGATTGAATGTTTAATGCCCAAACATAGGAAGGCGCATATAGCTATGCCTAATATGAGCATTTTCTTCATCGTAGCCAATTTTTATACAATCTGTTAGGCGAAGTGAAGTCTATCAGGGTGCTAGGCTCATAATGGTTTTTTAGCAGTAATAGTTTTAGCATTCGCAAGGTATGGATTAAAAAAGATTCAGTAGGATATTCATGATATGGGAGGGATAGTATGAAAAAATGTGTAGGATTATTCTTTGGGATTATAATGGTAGTGGTGATTTTGACGGGGTGTGAATCTGAGGAAGAAAATAAGGAAGGCCTTTCGATGATCTATCAAATCGAGAGCAATGGTCAAGTGATTTCAAGTGATTTCTACGGATTTGAAATGACGTTACCTGAGGAGTGGCATTTGGCCACACTAGAAGAAATAGCAGCTTTTTATCAAACTGATGATGTCTTAGAGTCATACAAAGCAGGGGAACTTAATTCATTTCCGTTGGCAATTTCTACAGAACAAGCCGTTTTCACTGGGGGACATTCCGAAGAAATGGCGTCATTTAGTAGGAAGTTATTATCAGAAGATCCTCCTACGGCAACAGAAATTATCGATTTCGCTGAACTGATTTCCCCTATTGAATACAAGTCTTTTGTATCCCAGTTGTCACCCGATGAAAAGCGGGTGATTCAAAGTACGCTTACTGCGGAACAGCTCCAAGCTCTTCCAACACAGCAGTTTACCCCTGCAATTAAAGTGAAAGTTAGTAAACCTATAAAAGGTTTAGAAGAGTATCTGCGCAATGAAAAAAATAACGTACCAGAATTGGTTCCCGAATCACAAGAAGGTATGATTAAATTCGAGGATGTGAACATCGATGGGAAAGCGGGTACATCAATTACCTATACAGCGCCAATCCTATCTCCAACGGAGCATCCAGTCGCAAGAAAGATGCTTGCTTTCGAAATTGAGGATCAAATTCTCTATATATCCACATATGCCTATAATACAGTGGATCAAGCGCTGATTGATCAAGCACTGGCTTCCATTACGTTTGACCATTAAAAAAGGAATTTAGACTAGCAAATTAAGCAGCTTAATTTCAGGATTACATACAAAATGGCGATTTTGCTATCTTGAATTCAGCGACGCGGCAAGACGGTGTATCAGCATTATATGCGCCAGTATCTTATCCAGCTGTAGCAAATCACGAGGTTGTAGGTGCTTGTCTGCGAGCTGTTTCAGAACTAAATTTCAATGGTCATGTCGGAACAACGCAAAACCAACATGTGTGATCTATACTGTAGACGCTAAAGTGGAGATGCTTTTGGACGTGGGGTTCGACTACCGGTGCTTCCATAGATTAGCGACAGTAAATATGTAATAAGATTAAAATATAACATAGACTGTGTAGGGGACCCTATTGTATAAAAACGCATGGTCTCGAGCAATCAAAAAAATGAAGAATCATTTCGAACCAATTCTTCATTTTTTTATTGGAAAATTCATTTTTTGTGTATTAATAGTCGTATCTTCTAGCTCTACGCCATTTCAGTAGCAGCATTACGAGTGCGATAATTGCCACGATAATGAAGACTTCAGGCAATGCATGGAACACGATTGAAACACCCAGTATTCCGAGAACAATCCAAAGCAATTTCCAAAATCCATGTGAGCGCTTAAACGCGTAAATACTGTAGACTATTAAAGCAATCCCAAGCCCCATAATGATAAATGGAATCAGCGTTGCGAAGGCAATAAGAGATAGGATGATAATTGCTATAATGACAATGATTTCTTTCAAGTTAAGGCACATATCCCTTCAAATTCTAAAAATCTGGTGACTTGTTCACCACATTTCTATTGGTTACTCTGCATTATATCGAAAAATAGCGAGCACTTGCAAATGTTTTTTTAAATGACTATTGTGTTATAAATTTCATCAACATCTCTGTATCAGGTAGTCCGAACTGATCGTCCACTGGTTCCTGCATGGTAAGGCTATTGATAATATTAAAGTACCAAGTAAGTAGTTTCCGTGGATCACCTTTAGCGAACACACCCTCTCTCTGTCCTTTTTCAAAAAAGGGAACAAGCATCTCAAGCAATTCATCGGGTGGGTACTTTGCGAGAATCTCAGTTACTTCTTTGGGAACAGCATCGCTTTTTCGTGCCTGCTGGATAATCATAAAAGAATATCTGTGATTCTCATCAAGCATCATTTCCGTTAATGCTTTGATTTGCTGATAAGGTGTCCCAGGGAACGATTGAAGTGCACGTAGATTCTGATGAGATTGACTCATTAATAACTCAATAATCTCTGCAAACAATTGTGACTTCGAATGAAAGTGGCGGAAAATTAATCCCTCACTCACATTTGCCTCGGTGGCAATTATCTTTGTTTTGGTCTCTTTATAGCCATATTGAGCAAATATCTTAATCGCAGTGAGTTTGATTATCTCTTTTCGATTAAGCTGGGCTTGTTTTGCTACAGTGTCTGTTTGAACCACTAGTCATCACTCCAAAATGTCATCTCAACTTATTGTAATACAAGTGGCAGAACTTTGCTTTCTAATTCTTCGAAAAATTGTTCAGGGCGTGCAAAGCAGGCAAGGTGCCCAGCGTTCTTAATCGTAACGAGCTGTTTGTAGGGCGCTTCAATTTTTACGAAAAAATCCTCGGCGCATTCAAATGGGGTAATAATATCTTGGTCACCTTGCAAGATAAAGAATGGCAATTCAAATGTTATGCCCAAGCGTTCATAGTCAAACTGCATTAATTCCTCAAACAACGCTTCACTTGAGAAACGCATCCCCTGAAAAATATCGACTAAGTCTCTCAAACGATGAAGCGGTGATGACAGCATGCTTGGAAGCATCAAGTCCATAATCATATTAGGTACATGCCTAATTGCTTTCACAACGATTTGGTTCCTCTTATCATATTCTTTCAAAGTCCACTTAGCGGGATCAGGGCCAATTTCCTGTAAAAATTCAATCCCTTTTTGATGACTAATCTGTTCAAGCGCAGCGATAGAAAGCTGATAACCAATGTGCTTTGGATCTGCAGTGTTTTGGTCAGTTCCGATATAGGCATGAAATAAATCAGGTCGCTCTTTTACCATCAATGTAGCGATCAAGCTACCAACTGAACTTCCGACAAGGATAATTTTTTTCTGTTCTAATGTCTGACAAATCCATTCTGTCAGTGCAATGCCATCCTTTACAAGTCGATCAATTGTGATTTTTCCGCTTCCTTCTATTCCGTTTTCGCGAAATGTTTTTCCAGCACCACGTTGATCCCATTGAATCATAGTGAAAGATTTTTCCCATGGTTGTAAGAGGGGGCTGAAGATGGAATAAGTAGATGCAGGACCACCGTGAATAAAAAGGAGAGCAGGATTCTCTCGATTTTTGCCGCGAATGGAAACCCATTGATTGATTCCGCCAATGGGCACAGTCTTCATTTCATTAATTGACTGATTGGTATCGAGTAGTAGTTTTTTTGTATGCTTCCGTCTATTTGGAATTCGGAAAATGATGTCCGGTAAAATATTTGATTTTGTCATTGTGATCACTCCTTTTCAAAGTAAGTAAGTAACTCACTTATTAAAATAACTATAAAGGACTTTTTGCTAGAAGTCAAAAAGATTCTAGTATGTGTTATGAAATTTTGTGCATAACGCCATTGACATTAGAGCAGTCTCTAATGATAGTCTTAAGGTGTAAAAGACAGGAGGGAACAATATGAGCGAATATACCATTTCTGAAATAGCGGCGCTTACCGACTTTTCCAAACATACACTTCGTTATTACGAAAAGGTTGGTGTGATTCAGCCTAAGAAGAAAGAGAATGGATACCGAGTTTACAGCGATTTTGATCTTGAGATATTGAAGTATATTACGGTGATGAAGTTTGCTGATTTCTCTTTGGATGACATTTCCTTTGTACTTGAAACTATGAATCCCGACCTACCAGATGGGTATCATAGTGAACAAACAGATGAGATTCTTCAAATCAGAGAATTACTGGTACAGGCAGATTTAATTGTCTTTGCTTTTCCTGTCTGGTGGGCTAATATGCCGGCTAAATTAAAGGGGTTTATCGACCATACCTTTTGGGTTAAGGAATCCTATTCATTTCAAGATGGGCAGGTTTTCTTTAAAGGGCCATGGCGTGGGAAAAGAGCACGGGTAATTTATACGATAGGTGGTTTTGAATTTCTCCATTGGCTTATAAGTCGGAAAAGTGCCTATAGGGCTGTGCGTTATCCACTCTGGACTAGTGGTGTTCTGCGTGTCAAAAAGACAGTCATTAGTTGCTTAGACGTATCAAAATTCAGAAAATCAGATGCTGCTTATCAGAAAAAGCTAGCAAGAGCAGCCTATAAAGATATTCACGCACTTCATATGTGAAAGATGAAAGGTAGCCCTGTCCAGACCACGATTCCGATTGTGATCGATGGAGACCCCCAAGTAGTAACGAAGTGATGGGCAATAAGCTAGTTAGTTTGAGAGTGATAAAAACAAATGACGCTGTTGCCTTCAAGCAAGTTTGATCTGGTTGATAGTGAAGGCTCGGCGATAGCGCAATGGAGTAGTAACTGATTTATCGATTGGAGATTATGGATCAGTAGAAGTGAGAGCTCAGAAGGATCTGTTTTGGGTGTGATACCAATCCTAATAAAAATTGATTCAACAGCACAAGTGGTTAAAATTGTAGTCAATGAGCAGTCGAAAGTATCACCAGTTTATCTACCTATAATAAGGTCAGCAATTCATCTGGAAACAAGAATTCCGAACATTGGTGTACTGCTTTCGGCACTTCTTGAGGCAATATTTGTCATGGTGATTGTTCAATTTGTTCTAATGGCCCAAAGTTATCATCAAGTTACATAAAGGTTACCTAGTAAGATAAGTGGTATAAAATTGATAAATAATAGCTGTAACTAGTTGGAAATTAAGATAAAAGTAGCATTACTTACACTACTCCCGTAGCGTACACCTTGCATAGAAACTATTTCAGCCTTTTCAGTAAGGAAAAATGAATAATATGATGGCTGAAATAGCAAACTAACTCAGAAAACGACGGTGCGATGCACTGTAATCAAAGGAGGAATTATGATGCAACAAAAGAATGCAGCTGACTTTTTGAAAGACAGCCTTACATCACTCAATCAAGCAAAGACATCATTGCAGAATGCCCTAAATTCTGCTGAAAAAGCACAGAATAAGCAAAGTATTCAAGATTCTTTAAATACTGTTAACCAGGCAGTAACAGAGTGTACAAACGTTTCATCAACGCTTAACGCACAATAAAACGAACAGGCTTATTTGATCGTTGTGGCTATTATCTGATCAGAGCAGGGTTAAAATATTCTATAAAAAAAGATGAAGAACTCCGATAAAATGGAGATTTCTTCATCTTTTTTTACTTTAACGGTTAAAGCGGGAAGGAAGGATTTCTGCTAGGCATTAACAACTTCTTTTAAAGCTGCTTCAAGTGGCATGAATTTAATATCAAGGTCCTTTGCAACTGCTTCATATGTAATATGACCATTAACAGTTGTTACCCCAAGTGCCAATGCAGCATTTTCTTGCACGGCTTTGATCGCACCTTTATTAGCAATCTGCAACGCATAGGGCACCGTAGCATTAGTGAGTGCAATGGTTGATGTTCTAGGCACCGCACCCGGCATATTCGCTACTGCATAGTGAACGACACCGTGTTTGTCATAGGTTGGATTATCATGTGTTGTAATATGATCAATCGTTTCAAAAATACCACCTTGGTCAATGGCAACATCAACGATCACCGATCCTGGTGTCATTGTTTTAACAACATCTGCTGACACTAAGCGAGGTGCTTTTGCTCCTGGAATCAGCACGGCACCAATCACAAGGTCAGATTCAGCGACCGCGTGAGCGATATTCAGTGGATTAGATATCAAAGTAGAAATCGCGTTGCCAAAAATATCATCCAATTCACGTAAACGATCGGCACTTAAATCAATAATCGTGACATCAGCGCCTAAGCCAATGGCCATTTTTGCAGCGTTTGTACCGACAACACCACCGCCAATAATTGTCACTTTTCCGCGTTTCACACCAGGTACACCACCTAACAAAATTCCTTTTCCACCATGCGGTTTTTCAAGGAACTGTGCGCCAATTTGCGTTGCCATTCTTCCAGCTACTTCACTCATTGGTGTTAAGAGCGGCAATGTGTGATTGACAGAGACCGTTTCATAAGCAATTGAAAATACTTGGTTCTCAGTTAGTGCCTTTGCAAGCGCTGGCTCTGCTGCTAAATGCAAGTATGTAAACAAGATTAATCCTTTGCGGAAATAACCATATTCGCTACTAAGTGGTTCTTTTACTTTCATTATCATTTCAGAACGATCCCAAACTTCTTTTGCGAATGGAATAATTTCAGCACCTGATAATACATAATCTTTATCAGTGAAGCCACTACCCATCCCTGCATTTGTTTCTACTAGAACTTTGTGGCCGGCTTCGGTCAGGGCAAGTACACCTGCGGGTGTATTTGCTACACGGTTTTCGTTGTTTTTAATCTCTTTTGGAATGCCAATTATCATGATTTGTGCCCCCCTAAATTTGATCTTTCAACACGATTATAAGCGCTCGAACTAGAAACTGCAAATTTCGACACTCTTCTAATATTTTTTCTTTTTCGGGAATGAGAAATTCTAGAAAATATGAGATGATGGTGAGGTAGTACAACTGGAAATTTTATAGAATTTTACCGAGAGGCAATTTGTTTGCAGTGAGAACAATTTTTCAAAAGTAAATCAGAGAAAAGGGTGGTTTTGATGGAGAAATTTATTATGGCACTGGATCAAGGAACGACTAGTTCAAGGGCAATACTGTTTAATCAGGGTGGTGAAGCAGTTCATGTGGCACAGAAAGAATTTACACAGTTTTTTCCACAGTCTGGCTGGGTTGAACATGATCCTAATGAGATTTGGGGCTCAATTCTGGCGGTGATGGCGATGGTTTTATCAGAAAACAATGTGAAACCAGATCAAATTGCTGCAATTGGAATCACGAATCAACGAGAAACAACAGTAGTTTGGGATCGTCATACGGGGTTACCAATCTACAAAGCGATTGTTTGGCAATCAAGGCAAACGGCTGACATTTGTGAAGAATTGAAAATCGGCGGGCATGAACAAGTGATTCGAAATAAGACGGGTCTCCTGATTGATGCCTACTTTTCAGGGACAAAAGTGAAGTGGATGTTAGATCATGTTGACGGTGCCAGGGAAAAAGCGGAACAGGGTGATTTGCTGTTTGGCACGATCGATACATGGCTTGTTTGGAAACTGTCAGGTGGAAAAGCACATGTGACGGATTATTCAAACGCTTCTCGGACGCTCATGTACAATATTCATGAACTTTGTTGGGATGATGAATTGTTATCGATTTTAACAGTTCCGAAGCAGATGTTACCAGTAGTTAAATCAAGTTCAGAGGTTTACGCCGTGACAGCTCCACATCATTTCTTTGGGCAAGAGGTTCCAATTGCAGGGATTGCGGGTGATCAGCAGGCGGCTTTGTTTGGGCAAGCTTGTTTTGAAAAAGGAATGGCGAAAAACACCTATGGAACGGGTTGTTTTATGCTAATGAACACTGGGGCTCAGGCAGTTCAATCTCATAATGGTTTGTTAACGACAATTGCTTGGGGAATTGACGGCAAAGTGGAATATGCATTGGAAGGATCTGTTTTTGTAGCAGGTTCAGCAGTGCAGTGGCTTCGTGACGGTCTCCGGATGTTTAAGGAATCGAAGGAATCAGAAGATTATGCACTTCGCGTTGATTCCACTGATGGTGTGTATGTGGTCCCTGCATTCGTAGGAATTGGTACACCTTATTGGGATAGTGAAGTGCGCGGTGCTGTTTTCGGTTTGACGAGAGGGACCAATAAGGAACACTTTGTTCGGGCGACCCTCGAATCTTTGGCATACCAAACACGAGATGTGATTGCTGCAATGGAAGCTGATTCTGGTATTACTGTGCAAAAGCTTTGTGTCGATGGTGGCACTGTGCAAAATAATTTTTTGATGCAGTTCCAATCCGATATATTGAATGTACCTGTGAATCGCCCGATTGTTGGTGAAACAACGGCACTAGGTGTTGCTTATTTGGCTGGACTTGCGGTTGGTTTTTTTCAAAGCCAAGAGCAAATTGCAGAGAACTGGAAAATAGATCGTAGTTTTCATCCGCAAATGACTGATGATCAACGTGAAGCACTTTACCAAGGCTGGCAGAAAGCGGTTCAGGCAGCAATGATTTTTAAATAATTAACAGTATCGGAGTGATAGTAGATGGGCGGTTTATTTTCTGGTACAAAGCGAACTGAAATTCTCCAATCATTAATGGATCATCCGGTGGATATTTTAATTATTGGCGGTGGAATTACTGGTGCTGGTATTGCCTTAGATGCTGTTAGCAGGGGTTTTTCCGTTGGACTTGTCGAGATGCAAGATTTTGCAGCAGGCACTTCAAGTCGATCTACGAAATTGATTCATGGCGGGTTGCGCTATTTACAGCAGTATGAGATTGCACTTGTGAAAGAGATTGGGCGCGAACGTGAAATTGTCTATGAACTTGGTCCACATGTAACTAGCCCGGAAACAATGCTCTTACCAATTTATCAAGATGGTTCAATGGGGCGTCTCGCGGTATCACTCGGTTTGAAATTATATGATTACCTGGCTGGTGTGAGGAAAGCTGAGAGGCATAAGATGTTATCAGCGGCAGAAACTTTGCAGCTTCTCCCTATGTTAAGTAAGGATAAATTGCTTGGTGCAGGTCGCTATGTCGAATACCGCACAGATGACGCGAGACTGACAATAGAAGTATTGAAAGAAGCTGTTTATAGAGGTGCGAAAGCTGTTAATTACGCAAAAGTAACAGCGTTTATCTACGACGATCACAATTCAATTCAGGCGGTACAGGTTCAGGATGTACTTTCTAAACAGGTGTATTTGCTGGAAGCTGGTACATACATTAATGCGACTGGGCCGTGGTTGGATACGGTTAGATCTCTTGATCAGCCTGTTCAGGGGAAGTGCCTCCAACTGTCGAAGGGAATTCATATCGTGCTCGACCGATCCGCATTGCCACTAGCGCATGCCGTTTATTTTGATGCACCAGACCAGCGAATGATTTTTGCCATTCCTCGTGACCAAAAGATTTATCTTGGTACAACCGATACTGCCGCTTCAGGAATTGACATCGATCCACGTGTTACGGAAGCTGAACAGACTTATTTACTGGCTGCTGTGATGAGGATATTTCCAAAAATTAAACTGTGTAAAAGTGATATTGAGTCATGCTATGCTGGGTTTAGACCTTTAATTGGTGAAGTAGGAAAGGGAACCGCGGGACTTTCAAGACATGATGAAATTTGGCTTGCACCATCTGGTTTAATGTCAATTGCAGGCGGAAAGTTAACTGGCTATCGAAAGATGGCAGAGAGGATCGTTGATCAGCTTGTTCATGCCAGTAAACGAACCGATTTAGCGCATTCACGTTGCCAAACGAAAAGGCTACCGATTTCAGGCGGTTTGTTTGGCGGGTCAAAGCAATTTGAAACCTATGTGTCAGCGCAAATAAAGAATGGTATTGCACTAGGGTTAACGGGAAGCGAAGCAGAGATGTTGGCACGTCTGTTTGGCTCAAATGTTGAAAAAGTCTATCGCTATAAGGGGGCAGCAGAACACCTAGAACAATCTAAAATGTCAATTGCAGAGAATATGATGCTGCTCTATTGTCTGGAAGAGGAAATGGTAATTAGTCCAGTTGATTTCCTGCGAAGAAGAACTGGGAGATTATTGTTTGATGCTCCTTGGGTACTGCGAGTGAAAGAGGATATCTTCAAAACAATGTCCGCTCACTATGCTTGGAGCACTGAACTTGAAAACTGGTTTCGCCTACAACTATACAAGGAAATTGAGATTGTTACAGAAGCTTTATCAGCCGATTAGCATGGAAAAGCGAGTATAGTTTTCAGTTAACAGGAGCTGGTGTACACACGCTAGAATAAAAACCGACCAACACAAGTAGTGTAACTGCCACTGAAAGTTGGCCGGTTTATGCTTTTTAATAATTAGAAGAATTGGTGTAGGACTGTGTAGACGATCGCAGCTAAAGTAGCTGAAATCGGAAGTGTAATGACCCAAGTGATTAACATCGTTTTGGCTGTTGTCCATTTGACACCACGCACACGATGAGCAGAACCAACCCCTAGAATAGATGAAGAAATGACATGTGTCGTACTGACCGGTAAGTGGATTAGTGTAGCACCGAAGATAATTGCTGCCGATGATAAATCAGCTGCAACACCACTAACTGGTTTGATTTTCATGATCTTACCGCCAATTGTCTTGATGATTTTCCAACCACCAACAGAAGTACCAATACCCATTGCGGTCGCACAGGCAATTTGTACCCAAATATGTACATCCGATCCAGCTTCTTGATAGCCTCCAGCAACAAGGGCCATTGTAATAATCCCCATTGATTTCTGTGCATCATTTGTGCCGTGTGAATAGGATTGTAATGCAGCAGTGAGGATCTGCATTTTTCGAAAATTATTATTTGATTTCGATAAATTAAAATTCTTAAATGCGAACTTGAATATCGAATAAATCGTGAAACCAAGTCCAAAAGCCAGTAATGGTGAAAAGAGTAGGGCCTTAATGATTTCCATTAAGCCATCTAATTTAACCATTGAGAATCCACCAGCGGCAATAGCTGCACCAGCAATTGATCCAATAATCGCATGTGATGAACTACTTGGAATGCCGAAATACCATGTAATGAGGTTCCAAGTAATAGCGGCAATCAGCGCTGCCAAAATCACAACTGTTCCTTGATCAGGGAGTCGCTCGGTATAAACAATATCATCAGATATTGTTTTGGCAACGCCTGTAAAGGTCATTGCCCCAAGAAAATTCATGAATGAAGCAAGGAGAATTGCTTGTCTTGGTTTTAACGCCTTTGTTGAAACCGACGTGGCAATTGCGTTTGCTGTATCATGAAAACCATTGATAAAATCGAATCCCAACGCAAAGATAACAATTAGGACCGTTAACATTAAATATGAATCCATATGTCCTGTACCCTAACCCTTCTACACGTTTTTCATTACAATTGATTCAAGTACATTGGCAACGGTTTGACAGCCGTCTGCAATATTTTCTAAAGACTCATACGTCTGGTTTCGTTTCATAATCATGATCGGATCTTCATTTGAATTGAAAATGTTTTTGACAGCCGCGCGATAAACCGTATCACATCGGGACTCAACATCTTTAATTGCAACAATTTTGTCACGTACTGCTAGTAATTTTTTATCCCCTAAAAGGCTAATTGCTTCGTCGATTAATTGTGTAGCTTCTTTGATATTGGAAAGGAACTTCTCTTCATACTCATCGGTTTCGACAAGGGAGAACATTTCACGGAAGCTTGCACTGTGATCGATGTTATCCATTACATCATCCATCACCATTGCCAGTGATAGCAAGTCTTCTCTTTCGATTGGCGTAATAAAAGCATCATTGAGCTCTTTGATAATTTCATGCGTGAAGTCATCACCAGTGTGCTCATATTGACGCATTGTTTCGGTGAAAACTTTTAAATCACTAACATTCTTGGCTCTGAATTCTGAAAAGTATTCAGCACTGTCATCGATATTGGCAGATATTTTTGCTAATAATACAGCGAATTTGTCTTTTTTACTTTTAAACATGAGTGCCTCCAAAGAGATTATTATAGGTTGTCCTATGCGGAAATTATATAGTAAAAATAGTTTTTTCGTGAAGTAGTTTCCTGAAAACTATACACAATCTTTACAAAACGTTTACAAAGCGGACAACCCATTTGTTTTCAGTTCTCATTAGTTGTGAGAGCGAAAAAAATCTACAACTTGCACCTCCACTACAGAACCATCGCAATCGCCCTGAAGAAAACGAAATCAAATAAATCAGTAATGTCATTGCCGAGCTAGTATCCACCAAAGAGATTCGTGGCTCTTTAGCAATAGCTATCGCACTTTGTCGCTGAGTAATTTAAATAGCGAATCAATTCAATTAAATGGGACTCAATTGACTCAGTTTCTCTAATGTAATGGAAAGCATGCAAAAATCGTTCAATTTTTTTGGCTAAAAAATGATCCTGCGTTCGTACCATTAGAATCAGTAGGTTATCCCATTCAGCGTGCTGAATATAGAAAATCGATCTCTCATAATCGCTCATCATTTCTCTCCAGTGTCGGCTTGTTTGTTTTGATTAGTGTACACACAATCACATGAATGCTTCCTATGAAAAATATGGGCAGGAATAGAGCGTGCCTATAGGCAAAGAATTGCTGGACCGAACATATAGTAAAAGTATGGTGATCCACATTCGAAAAATTGATTTGACCGTGGAATGGCGTGAGTCTCCAAAGGATTTCATACAATAGTTCTATTATCTGACTGTGGTATAGGTTTTTTTAGGATTGGTAAGTGATCTGTATTTGTAATATTTGACTAGTTGTCGATGTATTGATTGTCACTTATAGAATGACCAAATTGGTTGTTTTTTATCGGTGAAAGCAGTCCTGTTTGGGTGGAGGAGCGATTATGAATAGTGATGAACAGAAACAGCTAGGCTATGCTATTGATGAAATTACTGAGATTGCAAAAGGATTTGGCTTAGATTTTTACCCAATGCGTTATGAAATTTGTCCAGCGGATATTATTTATACTTTTGGTGCTTACGGGATGCCTACTCGTTTTTCTCATTGGAGTTTCGGAAAACAATTTCATAAGATGAAATTGCAGTATGATGTTGGATTGAGTAAAATTTATGAGCTTGTGATTAACTCAAACCCTTGCTATGCCTTTCTGTTAGATAGCAATTCATTGATTCAGAATAAGTTAATCGTGGCTCATGTGCTAGCTCATTGTGATTTTTTCAAAAATAATGCGCGCTTTCAAAATACGAAGCGGGATATGGTTGAAAGTATGGCGGCAACGGCTGACCGGATTCGTGCCTATGAAGTGGAGCATGGGATTGAAGCTGTTGAGAAATGCATTGATGCAGTGCTGGCGATTGAAGAGCATATTGATTCTTCCTTAATAAGGCATGCACCATCTGAGTCCATAGAAGAAGAGGAGCTGGAAGTCAGCTCACCATTTGATGATTTGTGGTCAATTGGAGAGGTAAAGCCTGAAAAACAAGAGAAAGTCAAAAAGTTCCCAGCACAGCCCGAGAAAGATGTTGTCTTGTTTGTTTTGCAACATAGTCGGGTGCTTGAAGAATGGCAACGCGATATTATGACGATGATCCGTGAAGAAATGCTTTATTTTTGGCCGCAATTAGAGACGAAAATCATGAATGAAGGATGGGCTTCATATTGGCATCAGCGTATTTTACGTGAAATGGATTTGACCAGTGGTGAGGCATTAGAATTTGCTCAACTTAATGCATCGGTCGTGCAGCCTTCACGGACGAGTATTAATCCATACTACCTCGGTATCAAAATTTTCGAAGACATTGAAGAGCGATACAATGACCCAGATGAAAAAATGCGCAAGGCTGGCATCAAACCAAATGGCGGCCGGGAGAAAATATTTGAAGTACGCGAAATCGAATCGGATACTTCTTTTATTAGAAATTATTTGACCAAGGATCTTGTGATGCGTGAGGATATGTATCTTTTTCAAAAACAAGGTAGGGAGTATAAAGTCGTTGATAAAGGCTGGGAATCAGTGCGTGACCAACTAGTTAATATGCGGGTCAATGGCGGATTTCCTTTTATCACAGTCACAGATGGTGATTACCAGGGCAATGGGGAGTTGTATTTAAAGCATATGTACGAGGATATTGAGCTTGATACAAAGTATTTGGAAAAAGTCATGCCTTATTTGCGTTATCTTTGGGGAAGATCAGTTCATTTGGAAACCATCTTTGATGCTAAACCAGTACTGTTTAGTTGCGCAGATAACCAAGTATCACGGAAATATTTACGGTAATGAATTGAAGACAGTTGCTTTCTAATGCTTCTAAAACACCCCCGGAAAAGGTTACCTCGGGGGCATTTCTAAGGAAAAAACAACAGAGATGATATGAAGAGCGTCCTCGTGATTGTAGCTACTATTTTTATATGAACATTTCTTGAAATAAGATGGCAAGAATTCTATGCACCTTTTTCGAGGTATAGGATTCTTGCCATCTTGAGTTTTCTAATGCCTATCAACCATTGCAGAATATGGCAAACGAATCAATTGCTAGCGGAGCTTATTCATCACATTTACAAGCTTGAATTTCAGCTGAGATGTTCACAAGGTCGCTAATTAGTACACCGCCAGTTTCAAGTACTGCGTTATAAGTCAGACCATAATCAGAACGATTGACACAGCCTTCCACTGTAAATGCGACTTTCTCATTTCCCCACGGATCAGTGCTACAGCCGACATAACAACAAGTAAAGGTTTCTTGGCAGGTGATACCACAGATCGTGCAATCGCCAGTGACACTGTATTGGTCATTTTCAATTGCACAAATCTCCGTTGCTGTGAAGCAGAGTGTTGGGTGGTTTTCGGCATCAAAGAAATCTCCGCCGCGCAGATGGGCATCGCGGTCAGCGTTACGTGTGTCGACACTAGCCGTTTGTATTTCTAATGAAATACGCGCAGAAGTTAAATCGGTCAGGTCAGCATCAATGACAGCTGAGAATTCATTAAAGCAGCCTTTCACTTTCGAAATCATCAGATGTCGTACCGAAAAATCAACCACACTGTGTGCAGGATCAACTTGCCATTTTGATGTCGTCATTTAATTCCTCCAAAATATTTGTCTTTTTATAAAAATAAATTTATTGTGCAACTTTTACGATTGCATATAGCTTGAAAGGCGATTTCTAGCGAAAAAACTAATTTTTAAGGGTTGTTATTTTCCCTAGTAAGAATTATTCTTATTAGGGAACATTTTTTATTGCTAACATTCCTTTCGTTTGGAACTAAAAGTAAGTAGATATGTAGCTAAGAATAAAGCATGTGATCTTTTTCTTTTTGATTCTTGACCATAAAGGCATTGGGGTTTGTTTTAACAGCCAAAAGGCATGTTTGTAGGTGCATGAAATCCGAAAGAATTGGAAAACAACCTTAAGTTTTTTCATGTATAATAAAGGTGTATGCACTTTAATGAAGAAACATGTGCAATAAAAAGTAGCTTGACTATGGAAATTCAGCTGTTATGTGAAAGATTAAAGGTGTGGCATTCAACTCGTTTGAGTATTGTGCCACGCTCTAAAGGGACGTTACGGCTTTTTTATAAAAGAGCAATTGTCAAAGGGGGCGCGAGAGGGTGCGATTAGGAATTGACATTGGGTCAACGACTATCAAAATGGTTGTCATTGATAGAATGAATAAAATTTTGTACAAAAACTACACTAGGCACTTCTCCAATATTAAGGAAACTTTATTCGATGAGTTGAAGCGGTGCTATGATCGCATTGGCAATGTGCCTGTCAATGCCGTGCTCACTGGTTCTGGGGGGTTAACACTTTCAAAATTGCTGAAAGTTCCGCACTTGCAGGAAGTGATTGCTGTGACTAAAGCATTGAAAGAATTTGCTAGTACAACTGATGTGGCGATTGAAATTGGCGGGGAAGATGCGAAGATTATATACCTCACAGGTGGTCTCGAGCAACGTATGAACGGGATATGTGCTGGGGGAACAGGCGCTTTCATCGATCAAATGGCCTCACTATTGAAAACAGATGCGAAAGGGCTCAATGATCTGGCCGCGGATTATCAGACGATCTATCCAATCGCTGCACGATGCGGCGTTTTTGCAAAGACAGATATTCAGCCGCTAATTAATGAAGGGGCGAAGCATGAGGATTTAGCAGCTAGTATTTTCCAGGCTGTTGTCAGTCAAACCATTAGTGGGTTAGCTTGCGGGAAACCAATCCGTGGCAATGTTTGCTTTCTTGGTGGCCCCTTGCATTTTCTTCCAGAATTAAAAGCAAGGTTTGTTGAAACGTTAAAACTAACAGCAGATCATGTGGTAGAACCGGAAGACGCTCATTTATTTGCAGCACTAGGATCAGCACTGAATGCGAAAGAAACAGATCAGACGCAATTGTCTGATTTGGTCACTAATCTAGAAGAAAATAAGACCATTGATTTTGAAATTGCCAGAATGGCAAACTTATTTAAAGATGAAGCGGACTATGAAGCTTTTCGCTCACGACATAAGCAAGCCAAAGTAGCACAGAAAGCATTATCAACTTATTCAGGTGATGTTTTTCTTGGGATTGATGCTGGTTCAACAACAACGAAAGTCGCATTGATTTCTGACAAAGGTGAACTACTACACGCCTATTATTCTAGTAACAGTGGCGATCCAATCAAGACAACAATTAAAGCATTAAATGAAGTCTATGATCTATTACCAGCTTCGGCTGTAATCCGTAATAGCTGTGTGACAGGTTACGGCGAAAGTTTGCTCCAAGCAGCTTTGCAAGTTGATTTAGGTGAAATTGAAACAGTTGCCCATTATAAAGGGGCGAGTTTTTTTGAGCCGGAAGTTGATTTTATTTTAGATATCGGTGGCCAAGATATGAAGTGCCTTCGGATTAAGGATGGCGCGATTCATACGATTTTATTAAATGAAGCGTGTTCGGCCGGATGTGGTTCTTTTATTGAGACATTTGCTAAGAGCTTAAATTACTCGATTGAAGATTTTGCCAAGATTGCCTTGCAATCGAAGAACCCAATTGATCTTGGCTCCCGTTGCACCGTGTTTATGAATTCACGTGTGAAGCAGGCACAGAAAGAGGGAGCAGAGGTTGCTGATATTTCAGCAGGTCTGTCTTACTCGGTCATAAAAAATGCCCTGCAAAAGGTCATCAAGCTAACCGATCCAAAAGATATTGGCGAAAAAGTTGTTGTCCAAGGCGGAACATTCTATAATGAGTCGGTTTTACGTGCATTTGAGATTCTTTCTGAGCGCGAAGTGATTCGCCCAGATATCGCTGGGATTATGGGCGCCTTTGGTGCTGCCTTGATTGCTAGCCATGCCTATGAAGAGGGCTATCAAACTACACTACTGAGTCAAGAGGAAATGAATGCGCTTGAAATCAAACATAAATTAGGACGTTGTAAACTTTGTAATAATAACTGCATGTTAACAATTAATTATTTTTCTGGTGGACGACGTTTTGTGTCTGGTAATCGATGTGAGCGTGGTGCTGGTGTAGTCAGAAAGACGAAAGTACCAAACCTGTATGAATATAAACTAGAACGTGTCTTCGGTTATGAACCTTTGGAAGAAGCGGAAGCGCCTCGCGGTGTTATTGGGATTCCTCGGGTACTCAATATGTATGAAAACTATCCGCTTTGGGCGACGTTCTTTACACAACTTGGTTTCCGTGTGGAGCTATCTCCAAAGACAACCCGGAAGACGTATGAGCTAGGGATGGAGTCGATTCCGAGTGAATCGGTTTGTTATCCTGCCAAATTAGTCCATGGACATATTCAATTTTTAATTAATAAAGGGATCAAAACGATTTGGTATCCAAGCATTACCAACGAGGAAAAAGAAATTCCTGATGCGGATAACTGCTTTAATTGTCCTATTGTCACGTCTTATTCGGAAAACATTCGTAATAATGTCGAGGATCTACGAGAGAAAGACATTATCTATAAAAATCCATTCTTCAGCCTGCATAATCGTCCTGCATTTATTAAGCGGTTAGTGCAGGAAATGAAAGCATTTGGTATTTCG
>JAVBKE010000226.1:0-2687 GCA_031554185.1 Caryophanales bacterium | reverse complement strand
CCCATATGTCTTATGGCGGCAAAATGGCGACGGCATTCTTTTACTTCATAACCGTTCATACTCTGTGCTTAAGTGCGGTTTTTTCAGTTCCTAACTTCTTCCCCACTAGCTTGTAACCCGCATCATGCCTAGCTTTATCATTATCTCTTACCAGATACTCAGATCCTTTTCTTGGCACCAACGATCCACGTAAAATAGATATTATCTTTAAATTTCAATCAATTGACTTTATTCCCGAGATCCAATCTGGCTCTTAAAACTGAAATTACCTGAAATCTCTTTCAATCTTTTCAGTCGTCCTTTGTTCGCAGAACCCCAGCAGCGGCGCGGGCTGGCGTATCGGTTTGTAGAAAAATAAAACTGAAAAATTTTCTCGATCCAAATTGTGCAGGCGGGTGCGGTGTAGCGCCGTTTACGTGGGAGATGCGTTTACGTCGTGGGGTGCCTGCGGCATAGGCTGGGCATGGTGGCGCGGATCTTTATTGAGCATCAAGGGACTTGTCTTGGTGATTGCGTGGCGTGTTGGAGCACTGAGGCCGCTATTAGTGAGGCACAAAAAAGCCCGCACGCGGCGGGCTGGGTAGCGGGGTTTGATTACCCAATCACTGGGGAGTATTTCTGTTTCAGGCTATCCGAGCGGTTACCGGTGGCGGTGATATCGCCAGCGTTTTGTGGTGTGCCGGTGTTACTGTGGTTATGAGCAGCGGTACGCTGGGCCAGCTCTTTTACTACGTCGAGCGTATCGAGCATGAGTTGCATGACGTTAATTTGCTGGCTACCCAACCACACCACAGGCGCGATCACCTCCTGGCGTGCTCCGGCAATGCTACTGCGCAATTGGCCAATTTTCTCGATCAGGTCTTGGCCGACTTCCGTCGTTGCCTTTTTCCCAATATGGGCCACATAGTTAGCTTGCGTACCTACGCTGTAATCCCCTTCAGCAATATGTTGAACCGCACCGGCCATCAGTGTGGCAGTACCCAACACGGTAGTTTTATCCGTCGCCTGCACCGTGGTTTCTCGCGCCACGACTTTGCGGTTTTCCGTATCCGCGCTGACCTGGCGATGCATAGAGGACTCGTTGATCGTCTGGTCGGTCTGGCGCACCCAATCGCCGCCCACGGTCACTCGCTGAGATACCTCGGCGCGCTGCTGTTGGAGCTGCTCGCCGGGCTTGATATCGGGCAGTGAATTGCCCTGGCTGAGAGTTTGCCGCACAAATGGCTTATCAGGTCTACCCCCGGTAAAACCGACTTCTACCAGTGTTCCGGCAGGTGGAAACTGAAACATGCCTGATTCGCCACCCGCCATCGGCAAAGGTAGCGGTACCGCAGGATACAGTGGCGTGCCCTTTTCCGGCTTGCCGTCCGCGTCTAACAGTTGCACATCAACCGCATATTTTGGCCGAAAAGGATCGGCCATATCACCGCTGCTAACGTTTTCGGCGTGAGCCTCAACTCGCGCCATTTTCGGTAGATGTAATCCTGCGGCCAGCTCCGGGTAAGCAGCATCAACCTGCCGTTGGGCTGGGGTGCGCTGCCCGGCGTTACCGCTGATGGTACTCGTAGCTTGCCAAGTAAGAGTCATTTCATCGTTATGCAAACGAACGGAGATCAGGCGCTGATTATTAACTACAACACCAGACCGTATTGATTGAATGACCGCCAATGTCATGGAGTTGCCTGCGGCCTGCGCCTGGCTGAATTGGGCTGGGATCTCGACCGGTGTATTGGCAAACAGCGAATGCGTCCAACTGCCTACGTACACGCTACCATCGGGTAATTGCTGCCAGATATAATCCGGTATACCAAACGCCGCGCCGATATTGCTCAGTAGCTGATAGCCAGTGCCGTGATGAGTGAAGTGTGGGATTGGCGTATTCACATACCCCGTATCCGGCAACGTGAAGGTCAGACCGCTATGTTCTTGCAACCAGGCGCTCAGAGTGCGCAAGGTCGGGTGCTGAAAGGAACATGGCCATTGCCGATCAAACACGCCGACCAGTTCCCGTACAAACAGGCGCTGATAGCCATTTTCTGAGGGTTGCGAGCGTTCGACGTAACCCGTAAACCAACGCAGCACCAGATTGGTATCACCTACATCTACGCGCACCAATTTGCCGGTATAATCCTGTTCTGTTTGAGCAGTGATAAAGCCACGTCCGCAAGCGCTAAGTTCTAAGGTGATATGAGTATCTACTAAGTGAACATCATCACCGGATAATTTCAGGCGTCGGATTGGCTTCATTTATCCCATCCCATTACTTTACCAAGTGCATCATTTCCAGATTTTAGTACTCGCTCGCCCCATGAAAGTTCACTATCCTTCTCATCATCATCTTCGCTTTTGCCCCCACGTTTTTTCGCTTTCGCCTGACTATCAGCCCGAATATCACGTTTCTCCGCAACACTTAAATGTTCGCGCAGCGTGAAATTGACTAACCACGCCTGTTTGCCGTCCTGTGTCGCGGCATCGATAGAACCGGTGAAAGTAGCCAACCGAAATTTAATGGCCTGCGCGACGGTGTTGGCCACGCGGTATTGCTTCAGCTTGCCACCTTCTTTGGCTTCGGCCAGCGCAAACAGGCGGGAAAGGGTTTTCACTTCAGTGAATGGGATCACGCCCGTTACGCGCAATTCTTTGGGCTAGATGCCTTGTTCTGCGTTCGCTGTGCTCGACGTTTGCCC
>JAVBKE010000073.1:0-15789 GCA_031554185.1 Caryophanales bacterium | reverse complement strand
TCCATCACTTTTTTCAAGCGATCTTCAAACTCACCGCGATATTTCGTGCCAGCAACAACCGTACCCATATCCAAAGTCATTACACGTTTATCACGTAAAGTTTCCGGTACCTCATTATTAATAATTTGCAATGCTAAGCCCTCAGCAATCGCTGTTTTACCAACACCAGGCTCACCAATGAGAACTGGATTATTCTTTGTGCGGCGAGAAAGTACCTCAATCACACGTTGAATTTCTTTATTTCTGCCGATAACAGGATCGAGCGTGCCTTCACGAGCAATTGCAGTTAGGTCGCGCGCCAGGCTATCAAGCGTCGGGGTGTTAGCAGAAGTCGTGCCGCCGCCTTGGGCATTGTTTGACTCATTGCCACCTAACAATTGCAATACATGCTGTCTTGCTTTATTTAAGCTAACGCCCATATTATTCAATACACGGGCAGCAACGCCTTCACCCTCACGAATCAGACCAAGTAAGATATGTTCTGTTCCTACATAAGAATGACCTAATTTTCTTGCTTCATCCATCGAGAGCTCAATGACCTTTTTCGCACGTGGTGTATAGTAGACCATTTGCACAGAATCACTGCTCTGACCAATTAAAGTCTCCACTTCTTGCTGAATTTTCTCAGCACTTAACCCCAGAGCACTTAGTGCCTTAGCTGCAATTCCTTCACCTTCACGAACAAGACCAAGTAGAATATGTTCTGTTCCAATAAAACCCTGACCATGGCGAATTGCTTCTTCTTGAGCAAGTGCCAGCACTTTCTGTGCTTTCTCAGTAAATCGACCAAACATCATTGAAAAAACCTCCCGAATTTTAGGTGTAATAGCTGCGCGTTTCAACATGTAGCACTTATATAACAAATCATCTTAACATTACGTTTCAACAAACACATTTCCATTTTTAAAAATCTAACCAATCATATACTTTTTCAAACAGTCAATTTCTCCCGTATAACCTGAGCCCTGATGAAATCTCGTTCGCGCGGGTGCAGTGATTCTCCTGCGAATTTCTGCAGACAGCCTGGCTGAGTTGCAATAATCAGCTCATTGAAAACAACTGGTGATAATTCTTTGATGACGCCTAGATCTATGCCAACTCGAACTTCTGACAGCCTTTGTGCCGCTTCTGAAGAGGTAATCAGGCGTGCATTCCTAAGAATCCCCAGCGAGCGAAATACCCTATCCTCTAATTGTATTCGCCCCATTTTCAAGAATGATTCCCTTGTCTGCCTTTCGTACACAACAATTTGATCGACAACACGCTCTAGGTCCAGAATGATCGCTTCTTCAGATTTACCAAGTGTTACTTGATTGGAAATCTGATAGATGTTACCGAAAGAACGACTGCCTTCACCATAAACACCGCGAACAACTAAACCCATCTTATTGATAGTATCAATAATGTTCTCTAGCTTTCTCGATACCGCGAGTGCTGGCAAATGCATCATCACCGATGCCCTTAAACCTGTACCAACATTCGACGGACAACTGGTTAAGTAGCCTAGTTTCTCATCAAAGGCATAGGTTACCTCAGTCTCAAGCCAATCATCAACTTTAAAAGCTGTGTTCAGTGCTTCCTTCAGTTGCAGGCCAGCAAAAAGGCACTGAATTCGCAAATGGTCTTCCTCGTTAACCATAATACTAATTTCCTGATTTTCTGAGATTAAACAAGCACCTGATTGAGGTTTCTCCACGAGCGCAGGGCTCACCAAATGTCGCTCAACTAATACTTGCCGCTCCAGAGAATCTAGATGACTCATTTTAACCAATTCAAAGGCACCTAATCCAGTAGAATGCTTAGACTTTTCCAAAGCTGCAATCTTTTCAAACACTTGGTCTGCTTGATCTGCAGGTGCCACATTTGGAAATGGACACTCGGAAAGATTGCGCGCTAGTCGAATTCGAGTACTCAGTACGATATCAGCACTATCAATCCCCTCAGTTTGCCGCATCCATGGACTAATGATCTGATCAAAAAACGGTTCATTTGTCATGGTTGCTCGCCTCCCAAATTTGATTTTCAATAACTCGGATTTTGTCACGAACCTCTGCTGCTTGCTCAAAACGCTCTGCAAGAATATGATTTTGGAGCTGAATCTTCATTTCTGCTAGTTCCTGCGTCAACGCTCTGATTGGATCAATCTCTTCCTGCTTGGGTTGAAACTGATTCGGCTTTCGTCCGCTGTGCAGAAAATTACCCCCCTGAAAATTTTTCAGAATCACTGGCAAATGACTGGCGAAAGCACTATAACAATTCTCGCAGCCAAACTTCCCTCGTTTTGAAAACTCACTTAGTGACAACCCACATTCAGCACAAGTTGGCTCATCGTGTGTAGTTTCATCAGCCGTGCTTGGCTTCTTTTCACCATTCATCATTCCCCAAACAAATTGGTGGAAAGAAAATGGTTCCTGAAAATCTTGTAAATGCCCTTGCTTTTCAGCACATTCAGGACAAAGAGATAGCTCAACTGTACGCCCATCTACCGTTCTCGTAATGAAAATGGTTGATTGGTTACTATGACAAGATTGGCAAAGCATCCTCCTCACCTACACTTTCATCTTCTATCGTATTTTATAAATATCATTCTATTGCACTGGGTTCTAACCATTTCATTGTTGCCAACTCACTCAGGTGTATACCTTAAAGTCTGAATCACCGCATGAAGTAATTTTGCTCGGAGTTCGTCACGAACTGCATAGTCAGAGAAGGAAAGGACATCACGGTCGACAATGCTGATGATCAACTTCATTTCTCGCTCACTGAGTATCTTCTCTTCATACACGCGAAGAATCAAATCTTCTGCCCGACTTTGTGAAATGCGAAAGCCAATCAAACTGTCAATTTGATCAAATAACTCACAACGATCATGCGCGCGTACCTTCACAATCCGAATGTAGCCACCACCGCCTCGTTTACTTTCGATCATAAAACCTTTATCAAGCGTGAAGCGTGTATTGATGACATAATTCACCTGTGAGGGTACACAATGGAACTGCTCAGCAAGCTCATTTCTGCGTACATCAACATAGTTAATCCCCTGTAAACTGAGTGCTTCTTTCAAGTAACTTTCAATGATATCTGACATATTTTTCACAAGTGACTGCACCTCAAAATTTGACTTTGACTATCTTTGACTATTATTATAAACCTTTTTTAGTGAACGTCAATTATTTTACCCTGACATCTGATAGGCAATGCATTTGTCTTACTATTTTAGATAGTTTATGTAATTTTAAACGAGAAATTCGAACTACTACTGATAATACTTATCTGATATACTGATGTTAATCTTGTTTTTTTGTTTCTAGATTATAATTAATATTATTTAATAATTATTATAAAAAGGCTTGCATTTTGATGATAAATTCGTTATGATAAAGTTAGCAAAAAAACGAAATAGGAAAAGGAGTATTAAAATGTCAAAAAATTATATTACAGAAGCAAACAAATCGCTAGCGAATTTAAACGTCCTTTATGTGAAACTACACAACTACCACTGGTTTGTTACTGGTGAACATTTCTTTGGATTACATGTGAAATTTGAAGAGTTATACGATGAATGTGCAGCGCATCTTGATGAAGTAGCTGAAAGAATCCTTACAATCAATGAGAAGCCGCTTGCTTCTATGAAAGAATATCTTGCAACTGCTACAATTGAAGAAGCTAGTGGTAAAGAATCAACGCAAGACATGGTGAAAACGATTGAATCTGACCTACAAAAAATGGCCGATGAAATGCTTGAAGTATCTGAGCTTGCAGACGATGCAGATGATGCACTAACAGTAGCCTTGTTTGAAGGTCTAGCTGATAGCTTCAAAAAACATGCTTGGATGTTACGCGCTTACATGGGTAAATAATTCTTACTCACTAGCTAGCTAGATATATTGATGAAAACTCCGGGAAATTGCTACCGGAGTTTTTCTTATATAGCAGAAATTCCTCTATACTACCGTTCCTCTTTCGACCTCTTCAATGAATTTATTCGGGTTCTCTAAAACATTATGGGCATTATCGCCTAGCGTATCGACTGCAAGTGCACTATTATCAGAAAGTTGATATTGGATTTCTTTGAACGCCTCGCTTGTAATGATTAGGATATTCAGCGCTGCATGATTGTACTGCAGGACATCATGGTATCTTGTCCCTTCAAAAAGGGCTGTTTCTACATAAGGCTTGAATGCGTACAAAATCTCATCTATATCACCCTCAGCACGAAATTATCGGTGAGAGCAATAACAAAATGAGAGCCAATATTCATATTACACCTACTCCTCAATTGGGTAAATGGGCATCAGAATTTTTCTTTTCTTAGGGCGAACTCAAACACGGGGATACGAATAAATTGTAAGAGAAGTTTAGGTCATGGGGTCTGAATAGTCATTCCGCAACCTGTTCGCATTATTTGGGTAGACAACAAAATAGTTCCACTTTTCAAAATTGTAGCGATCACTTTCACTTCTATGCAAAAAAGATCGCTGAAAAAGTAGCTTTCCCAGCAATCATTTTTGTACAGCTCTTATAGTTACAACCGCTCTTTCTGCTTAACGATGTCTCATCAATGGGAATAGCAGCACATCACGAATCGATGCCGAATTTGTCAGCAACATCACAATACGGTCAATACCAATCCCTAGACCACCTGTTGGTGGCATTCCGTATTCGAGTGCCTCAATATAATCATCATCCATCATATGTGCCTCGTCATTACCCTCAGCTCTTTCTGCAAGCTGTGCTTCAAAGCGTTCACGTTGATCAATTGGATCATTTAGCTCTGTGAAAGCATTCGCATGCTCACGCGCAACAATAAACAACTCAAAACGATCAGTGAATCGTGGATCGTCATCATTTTTCTTTGCTAATGGAGATACATCAACAGGATGTCCATAAATGAAAGTTGGCTGAATCAATTTTTCTTCAATTTTCTGCTCGAAGAATTCATTGACGATATGTCCAAACTTCATTGCTTTCGTTACTTCAATCCCGTGCTCTTTTGCTAAAGCATGTGCTTCTTCATCGGTCATTTGTTGCCAGAAATCAACACCAACATATTCTTTAATAGCATCAACCATATGCAAACGTTTCCATCTAGGTGCAAGTTCAATTGTATGCTCACCATATTCAATCGCTGTTTTGCCAAGAACATCTTGTGCGATATAGGCAATCGTATTTTCCGTTAAATCCATGATATCATTGAAATCTGCGTAAGCTTCATACAATTCAATCATCGTGAATTCAGGATTATGGCGCGTTGACACACCTTCGTTGCGGAAAACACGACCGATCTCATAGACTTTTTCGAGTCCTCCGACAATGAGACGTTTTAGATGCAATTCAATTGCAATTCGAATATACATTTCCATATCCATGGCATTATGATGTGTGACAAATGGGCGTGCTGCTGCACCACCAGCAATGGCATGAAGCATAGGTGTTTCCACTTCTAAAAAACCTTGTGAATCTAAATAATGTCTCATCGAGCGAATAATCTTACTCCGCATAATGAACGTCTGCTGACTCTCACGGCTCGTGATTAAATCAACATAACGCTTACGATAGCGTTCCTCGATATCCTTAAGACCATGAAATTTATCTGGTAATGGGCGTAGCGCCTTTGATAAGAATGTGAATTCAGTCACCTTAATCGATAACTCACCAACTTGCGTGCGGAACGCAGTTCCAGCAATACCAATAATATCACCAAGGTCTGCTGCACTAAATAGCTCATATTCTTTCTCACCAACGGCTTCTTGACGAACATAAATTTGAATTTGTCCTGAAAGGTCTTGTACATGCGCAAAGCCAGCTTTTCCTTTCCCACGCTTGGTCATAATTCTACCAGCGATCTTAACAAGATGACCTCTTTCATCCAATTCTTCCTTGCTATTACTTTCGTAGGCAGTCAATATATCCGCCACCGAATGCGTTCGCTCGTAGCGTTTACCAAATGGATCAATTCCCTGCTCACGTAATTTCTTCATTTTATTACGACGCACTTGCAACTGGTCGTTCAGTTCTTCTGTACTCATTGTCTACCCCTCACAATTCTCATTAATCAATCCATATTACTATATCATATCAAAGGTTGATAAGAAATCGCATTCCCTCAAATTGTCTGATGATCACTGCAATTTCTAAGAGAATGAATTACTCTATAAAAAAGCACCAGTACACTCTTGGTATCGGCAATTTATTTCCGATTCACATGAGCAACTGGTGCTACCATTACGTACATTGTCTAACAGTACTAACGAATACCTCTAAATGCACCAAATAAATAAAAAATACCAATCACAGTGAGATACCCACCTAATAGGTATGCGATTGTGTATGCACCTGTTGTTGGATTGATAATAAACAAAACGCCCACAATCAACGAAAGTGCTCCGGAAATAACAGCTAGCATTCTCCCTGAACCACTGACCTTATAGGCTAAAAACAACTTAATTGCACCTGAAATCGCCATCCACCCACCGACAATGATTGGCAATGTTTTTGCTGTAAACAGCCCATGACTAAGTAATATGAATGCTAACACAATATCCATGGTACCGATTGCTAACTTAATATAATTACGATCCGAACCTTTTTCTTCTTTAAAAAATGAGAATACATAAATCACGCCACTAATAAGAATCGCTACACCTAAATAAAAAGCAAGACCAACTAATGTTGTTTTTGGATGAGCAAAGGCATAGATTCCTGCCCCTAACGCTAGAATCCCACTAATAAGCGTTAACCATTTAATATTGCCACTCTTCATTTCTTCACCTCTCTTTGAACTAACCATAAATTCTGGTTTCAAAAGGTATTTTACACGTTGGTAAAACAGTTGGCAATTGTTCATTGCGAATGAACAACACTTGTTGTTTGCAGACAGCTTCCTTGTTTGCCATTCAATCCCTTAGCATCAGCTACCAAATTTGGTGTGGTAATGTGAAAGCGCAATCAAAGGAAAGATATGCCGGTAGCTATGATAATGAATGTAGTAAAATCCAGCTATCCCCTGCCCGGTGGGATAAGATGATGACCAATCTTCACGCTGAACCGCTTGCACGAGATAGGAAATTCCTTTATCAATTGTTGTAGTCGGATGGTCTGCTGCAGCAATCAAAGCATCCAGCGCCCATGCTGTTTGCGTTAATGTACTTTCGCCAAGAGGAATGTATTCCTCTCGCTGATCACTCATGCAAGACTCGCCCCAGCCGCCATCTTCATTCTGCACTTTCTCCAGCCATTTGATCGCTTGATTCACAGCCGTATTCTTCCTTGGAACGCCAATGGCTAAAAGCCCCGTCACTGCCGCCCATGTCCCGTAGATATAGCAAATCCCCCACCTTCCATACCATGAACCATCTGGTTGCTGATTCCTCATTAACCATGCTACAGCTTTTCTCACGGATTCATCTTGATGATCAATTGTCGTATGATTACCTAGAAATTCAAGTGTTCGCCCAGTTATATCTGCACAGGATGGATCTGATAATATAAATTTTCCTTTTTCAATTGGCAAGAGTTCAAGATATGGTGCGTTTGTATTTTTCTCGAATGCAGCCCAACCACCATCGTCGTTTTGCATGGATAGTAGCCAACTAACCCCTTTATTCCACACCTCGTGATTTTGACGAGGCATGCTCGCTAATACCCGAAGTGTAGCAATTGTATCATCAACGTCAGGATTAATGGTGTTAACGTTTGAAAATCCCCACCCACCAGGTAATTGGCTTCGATTATGAATAATCCAATCGCCAAACTTGTGATGCTGTTTTCCTAGTAAGTACTCATTCGCTCGTATCAGCATCGTGTCATCCGGTGCAATCCCAGCAGTCTGTAGCGCATAGCCAATTAACGACGTGTTCCAAACATTGGCTGTGGTAAATTGCATATGTGGTAAGCCATTCATATCACATACCATTGATTTAATACCTGCGATCGCCTTCTTAATGAGCGGATCTGTCTTATGATAACCGAGGGATAATAGTGCAAAAATCATCAGAAAGGTGCTGCTATAATAGCTGTAATAGGTTCCGTCTGCCTCAATATGATCGAGCATATATTTGGTTGCTCGATCAATTGCTAGCTGGTGAATTTGTTCTGGTGAACCTGCCAAGCTGTCAAATCCCTCTTTCAAAAGTTGTAACGATGGCTGCCAATCTTGTGGTACTCTCCATGAATCTTCTTGGATTTTGTTGACATTTAACCCCCTTAAATTAGGTGTGTTTACTGTCTTTAGTGTATATTTTTTATCAGTGATGATCATAAATGGTGTCATGTTTGCCCGACCAAACATTGAAATTGAGTAGAAGTTAACCGGTGATGTAATTGGTAGTAAGATTGCCTCAATGGGCAGTGGAAAAAAGCTCGGATAGTTCATTTGTCCTGTCATCGCTAACATAATTTTCGCAAAAATGTTGACCTCTGCTAACCCACCTTTGGCTACGATGAAATTTCTTGCCTTTTCGAGCCTTGGATCACCTTCGTGACAACGGCCTGAGTACAGTAAAGCATAGTAAGCCTCAACCGTTGTGGTGAGGTTTCCCTCATGTTCATCATGAAATACTTTCCATGCGCCATTCTCTTCTTGCCTTGATAGGATTCTTTTCACTAGACCACTGATTAAGGGTTCTTCGCCCCTCATTTCTAATGAACGCAGCAAAATAATCGTGTATGCATCAGTTGTAATACCTGTTTCAAATGGATATGCCCATGACCCATCAGCTGTTTGGCTTCTTTTCAGTTGATCGATCATCCAATCGGTTACTGGCTTTACGTTTTTCATTGTTTCTCCTCCTTCCAAGGCGAATGTACGACGATATTTATTATGGGTAGACTGGTTTGCAATTCGCCCTGTCATGGCTGCTACTAGCTTAACACCTTATAAACCGCCCAAACGGCTTGAGTAAAACTATCTGTAAAACAATTTACTTTATCCTACCTACACCTAGGGTTCGGTCTCTTCTATCGTGCAAATGAAGGCTCTACATGATTTGGATCACACATGGTCCCAGTGTCAGATTGGTTGCATGGGGATTATTTTTGGCGATTCATCGTTTGATTTTATCTGGACATTCGAAGCATCAATTGTTTTATCAAGCTGCCCGAGCACTGATTTTCATGTTACGGTTGAGCTCTTTTCCTCATCACGCATGGCATCTCTAGATGTATGAATGGATCGGTAGCTTTATTCACCGAATTTCAATGAAAATCACGGTATGAAATAACTGCAATATCCTAGCCCCCATTTTAATTTGCGAATTCACTGCTTTCTAACTGGAAAATTAACTGGATCAGGCTAATCAATTTTTATCACGACTCAAAAAAGAAGCATGATTGTCTCCACTGTCATGTGTCTTCATCTAACCGCTATACAGCTGATCCTCACTCAATGATAGCGCTAATTCTAGTTCTTGTTCGTTTGTTTTCAAATAGCGATCATCTGTCCACAACCACCTAACCGAAGCGCTATCAACAGCTAATTATTTCTCTTTCATAAAACCCATTTCCATCAAGTTCTTATCAGGTTTCTTTAATGACCGATTGCCATCTTCCATTATAGTAATCAATGTTATAAATGGCTTTACCTTAGTCTTGTTCGGCTAATACGTTAAAGTCATCCTTAGTCATTACTGTAAAATTTTTATCCTTTTCCTTTATTTCGATTGTCCTCAACACTAGTCCCCTGTTTCTGTTGAAAATACTACGCCATGGCTTGGTAGGTAGCAGCAATATTGTTTTCAGACACTAGCGGCAAGCCCAAAAACAGATTTTTCAAGTATGCATTTTACTAAGTTATCACGAATAGCAGTTGATGAAGCGTCTGATCGACGAGAACATTTACATACTGTTAGACTTACAAATCCTGTGGTCTAGAAAGATTGGAAAAGAAGCAGGTAATGAGATAATTCAATTTCTCATTGCCTGCTGCTTTTTATTTGAACTCTGAAACCCTCCGTTTTCATTTTGAACGCTAGCCCCACGGCTGATAATCAAAGACAACAGGTTGAACTGCGTTAGAAAGTACACCAAACTCACCACCGCTCGCCTCTACACCCTCTATGACTTCTGGCAGAATTTCTGCAGCGTATGTCTGGTTATACCCATCATGCATCAGCACCACACTTGGTGTGTCTCTATCCATGTTGTAGTTGATCTCATCGATAATCGCCGCTGCTGGTAGTTTTGCCTCTGATGCATCCCCTGAATCAATATTCCAATCGAAATAGACAAATCCTCGCCGCAGGAGTTCTGAGTTGATTTCATCGTAAATTGCCGCATTGTAATCATTGATGCTTCCACCTGGGTGCCGCGTCGCCGTTACTGGATAATCGGTGACCGCATTGATTTTGTTGAGGCAATTGTTGTAGTCTTCTAGGAAGGAATCTACGCTTGTGTAGATCTGTTCATAGTCATGCGTATCTGTATGGATACCGATCGCGTGCCCTTCTTCTACAATCCGCTCTACTGTTTCAGGATGCGTTTCGACCTTGTCTCCGACTAGAAAGAATGTCGCTTTGACATTATACTTCTTCAGGATATCCAGTACTCGATCTGTATTATCAGATGGCCCGTCGTCGAATGTCAGGTAGACTGTGCTACCTGACGCTACTGTCTCCGAAGGCCTTTCTGCATAGAGTTCTGGATATGTCGTTTGATATTCAATCGCGACTGGGTCCGTGCCGATTGAATATTTTTGCTTAGTTTCCTCCACTTTCTTTTCAGAGGCAGCAAGTTGTTTTTCTACTTCTTTTGTTTGTTTCTGTGCCTTCTTCGTTTTGCCTATTTCTTCACTGATCTCAGCCCTGAGATGCATGTTGTGTAGGAACTGAACGCTGATTCCTCCAGTTAAAAGAAAGACGGCTACCATCGCTTTGATAAAAGGTAGTTTACTCTTTCTGATTCTGATTCTCATCTTGCCTCACCATCTTTTTGTCATTTCTTGTAACGCAAAGCAACACCAACTGATTCTGAAGCTATTTTTATGCTCGTCATCCGTTTGGTAGTGTGTACACCGCGATATTATTTTTGAGAATGTTGCTGATATATAGCTTCCCTTCGGAAATATAAACGCCATTCGGATTGCCGATGTCTGATGAATTCAATAATCCGGGGAGTTTGAACTTCACATCTCCATTTTCATCGATGCCATATACCGTGCTGTTTTGGCGATCGGCGACGTAGAGAACCCCGTTATCAACAGCTAATCCTCTTAGATCTGGTGTGTGTGAGTCATCATCAAAGACATGTACTGTTGCTTCGTAGTTGCCCTCTTTGTCGAATTTCAGAATACGATTGTGACCGTTATCGCTGATATAGAGATTCTCCTCATCACCTGCGACTGCTTGCGGCTCTTTTAGTTCTTTGCCATCGTATTTTCCTTCAATTGTTTTTAGTAATTCACCTTCCATTGAAAAGGCGTATACTTTATTTTCTGTCACATCGGTGATGACCATTTTTTCTTGAATGATTCTGATGCCACCAGGGTGTGTTAGCTTGACTTCGCCCGTATCGAAGTTACCCTCGTACGCGCCCTCTGTTGAGTAGATTGAAATGCTGCCTGTTTTATAGTCAGAGACATAGAGATTCTCCTCTTCATCTGCCGTTATGCTATAAGGATACTCAAAAGATTTATCACGAATCGCATCAACATACTGCCCCTCTTTGTTAAATATTTTGATTTCTTTATTCTTTGAATCTATTACATATGTTTGATCGTCAACGACCACGATATCACTTGGTTGATTGAGTGTGTTTTTACCAGTACCCATGATACTTTTTTCTACCTTCGGTGCATCGCTTAGAAATGTCATCGCTAAGTACAGCGCTGCACCTAGTACTACCGCCACGATGGTTGTCAACATAAGGATTAGTGCTAGGCGTTTCCAATTGGCTTTCTTAAACAGACTTCGATCTTTTTTCTGCTTTGGGTTTGGTTTCGACTTCTTTTTTGTGCTTTTCTTCGGCTTCTTGGTTTTGCGCTTTAGCATCTTTCCGTCAATAGCGATCCATTGATCAACAGGCTCTTCTGTTGGCGCTATTGTTGGGACGTCAATCATTTCGGTTAGTTTGATCACGGGTGGCGCTTCATTTTCTTCCCTGGATTGCTTTAACCTTTTAGCGCCTGAGTACCTGAGGGCAATTGGCTTTTTCGCTGGTTTAATCGGCTTAGGTTCACTGTATGTCAGGCGGTTCATTTCCGGGCTGATGACTTTTGGCTTCCCATTGTTAAATAGTTTACCAACTAAATGACCACTATTTTTCCGAATCCCTACGATTGGCGCCTCTTGTGGTTCTGCACCGCTGTAATTGACGCTATCAATTGTCACTTTTTGTTTTCCTACATTCAGGGTCACTCTTAGGCTTGTTGGATCCTCACTAGGATGTGGATCTTCTGATCGTATCAGGATCTCGAGCTCTCGTTTCACGCCTTCTAAATCGCTTTTATTTTCGCTCCCATTTGACTTCAAGTCTGGGTCATCTCCTTTAAAACAGCCCCATCCGTTAGGAATGAGGCTGCTTAAAATTTAGTTTGTTCGGTCACTTGACCGGAAACAACTCAGGATTCCATGCCTTACATTGGTTGATTACTGATTTTGCTTTGGTTTGATTCGGCGGCTAACGATTCCTAGCGCGAGCGCTGTCATAAGGAAGATTATCACCCCTAGGCTACCCTCATCTCCTGTTCTTGGGAGATAAGATGTGGAGCTGCCTCCTCCCGAACCGTTTCCTCCTGCGTATCCACCTGAACCACCATCTATTCCTGGTTTTTCAATCCCACCCGGTGTTGGTGTCGTTGTTACCGGAATTTCAACTTCTGGTTCTAATGGTTTGTTTGGACCTGATGGATCTGTGACGGTCGCAATGTTTTTGATTGTTGGACACGCCATCTATTTTGATGTTCGCTACTGTTGATGGGTCTAGTCCTTGCGAGGATGACAGGTCATCTTTGACCACTATTCCCTTCGCATCTGTATCTCCACCATTTTTTACGACAATTTTATAGCTGAGGATTTCTCCTGCTTCGGCGAATCCGTTTCCAGATGCATCTTCAACTGTTTTCACTGCCGTGATATCCGGTTTCGCTGTTGGAATCGTTACTTCCGGTTTATCAGGATGTGATGGGTCTCTAGGATCGGTGACCATCGCTACATTTTTGATATCGGTCACATCGGTTGGGATAGCTGCTTTTGCTTTGACATCAAATGTGACTGTGACTTGACCATTCGCTGGTACGTCTACACTGATTCCAGTTAGAATACTTTCCTCTGTAGCGGCGCCATCTACTTTGGTGTTTGTGACTGTGCTTGGTTCAAGTCCCGTTGCTTCCTCTAGGTCATCCTTCACGATGACGTTATTTGCGACCGCATCTCCTGCGTTCTTTACAACGATGCTGTAGGTTAATAGCTCTCCGTCTTGGACAATGCTATCCCCTGATGCATCTGCGACTGTTTTAATCGCGGAAATGTCGGTTGTGTCAATAGGAATGACGACTTCTGGATCGGTCGGGTCAGTTGGGTCTACCGGATCCGTTGGATCTGTGACATTCGCTACGTTTTTGATTGTTGTTAGACCTGTTGGTAGTGGGTCTTTGACTTTGACGTCAAATGTGACTTTTACCGTTTTCCCTGCTGGTACATCGATTGTGATGCCTGTTAGGATGTTACCGGTTGCCGGAACACCATCTACTTTCAGGCTCGTGACTGTTGCCGGATCGAGTCCTGGTGATTGGGTTAAATCGTCCTTGACTACGACACCTGCCGCGTCTGCATCTCCTTCGTTTTTCACTTCGATTGTGTAGCTGAGCACTTCTCCTGCCTGTGCTACTTCATCTTTGGATGCATCTGTGACTTTCTTCGTTGCTGTGATGTCTGACTCTCCTGCCGGTCGTGTGATCGGGATAACCGGAATAGTCACTTCAGGCTCTTCTGGATCTGTCGGATCAAGCGGATCTGTAATAGTCGCTGTATTCTTAATTCCAGCCATTCCTTCTGGTAATGGGTCGACTACTTTTACATCAAATGTAACCGTTGTTTTCCCTACTACACCATTTGTTTTTGCTGGTACATCCACGGTAATACCTGTTGTGATGTCTACTGGCGGTGGTACGAGCGCGCCGTCTACTTTCACATTCGTTACGCTTGCTGGATCAAGTCCTGCTGGTAGATTGTCTTTTACTACGACATCGTTTGCTACCATGTCGCCATGGTTTTTCACTTCAATTGTGTAACTGAGTACTTCGCCTGCCTCTGCTACATTATTTCCTGATGCATCTTTGACTGTCTTGACCGCTGTGATGTCCGTTTCTCCAACCGGTATGGTGACTGTTGGTTTTTCTGGATCTGTCGGATCACTTGGGTCCGTGACGGTTGCTGTGTTTTTCACTTTGTCTGTTGTGATTGTCTCTTTTACGTTGACTTCAAATGTGACATTGACTGTTGCGCCTTTTGGTACATCAATTGTGATGCCTGTCAAGATATTGCCACTGTTCGCTACACCATCTACTTTCAGATTAGTTACGCTTGTTGGGTCAAGTTCTGGTGCTTCTGTTAAATCATCTTTCACGGTCACGCCTTTAGCATCTGCATTGCCATTGTTTTTGACTGCGATCGTATAGATGATTTTTTCACCTGGCTCTACCAGTCCATCGCCAGACGGTGCTGGCATTGTATCAGTCACTGACTTAACTGCGCTGATATCTGGACGCGCTACTGGTATTTCTGTTTCTGGTTCAAGCGGTGTTTCTGGTTCTGTTGGATCTGTGATCACTGCTTGATTCACAATTTCATCAGTATCTGCATCAATCGGTGATTTCGCATTAACTTCAAATGTGACGTTCACCGTGGTGCCTTTTGGTACGTCGATCTTGATGCCCGTTAGGATGTTGCCACTATTGGCCACACCGTCTACTTTCAGATTTGTAACCGTTGATGGATCTAAATCTGGTGCTTCTGTTAGGTCATCCTTCACGATAACCTCTTCCGCATCTGCATCTCCATTATTGGTCACTGCGATTGTATAGGTTAACTTTTCGCCTGCTTCTACAAACCCATTTCCACTGGCATCGACTACTGCTTTTGCCGCGCTTAGATCTGAATGCGTTGCTGGAATCACCACTTCTGGTTCTTCCGGATCCGTTGGATCGAGCGGATCTGTCACGGTTACTGTGTTTTTGATCGTCTTGATGTCTTCTGGCAATGGATCGACTACTTTCACATCGAAGGTAATCGTTGTTTTTCAATGGAGATGTAGACGCAGAAGATGTCATCGTTAAAGATGACCTAACCGAAGCACCGGATCTCGATCCAACAACGGTAACCAACCTGAAGGTATCTCCGCTAGATATCGAAGCTATCAAAGGTCATAACGCAGATACTGTGACCGTCGCTACGTTTGTGATCTCGTCACTCTAGTGCCCTTGAGCTATTAGATTCCAATGTTCATTGGCGCAAGAATTTGGTACAATGGAAAAGTTAATGGCTGCTGAAAGTGAAGATTTAACGGTCATTAATGAAATTGGTGATAAGATGGCTGATATACGATTGAGCGAGAATGAGTCTGAGCGGTGTAACGCCGTATGCAGCAGGATCGGGGTCAGATTTGATCATATTTCCTGAGAGGAAATGATCAGGCATTTTATGCGCTGTATGAGGCGTATTTTTCAGTTGTTTATTATTATTCTCTTAAACTCTTGCAGAATGACGAAGATGCAAAGGATGCAACGCAAGATGTCTTCTCGCAGGTGTATAGAGACATAGAAGCCCTGAAAGAGAAAGAAAAGTTCTTGAAATGGTT
>JAVBKE010000036.1:0-5564 GCA_031554185.1 Caryophanales bacterium | reverse complement strand
GCCATCCACACAGATGCCGGTGTAGGTAATGCCATCATTGACATACAGGCGGCACAGCTAATCAAAACCACAGGCAATGGTGCTCATGGGCTTTATGGCAATACAACAGGTACCGGCTCGGTTAATATAACCAGCAGCGGTACGATTGCCACTGTTGGCACCGCATCCCGAGGCATTCAAGCAACAGCAGTAGGTGGTAAAGTCGACATTATCAATACTGGTGATGTTACTACTGAAGGCGAGAGTGCCCACGCTATTTACGCCAACTCTGGTTTAGATGCACCAATCATTGACATCGTCAACAATGGTCACATTAATGTCTCTGGCACTAATACACACGGTATTTTGGCAATATCGGATAACGGTTCAATCAATATTGTTAACACTGGCGACATAGAAACATATGGGGCAGCATCTTCAATTGGCATCATTGGCATGGCGACCTCTGAAGGAGATGTTTCCATCCAGTCTGTTGGTGCCAATATCTCAACCTTTGGTAGAGATGTGGTAGCCAATCATGGGGTGGAAGCACGTACCGTTAATGGTGCTGCATCTATTCTCTTCCAGGATGGCACAGTGGTGGTTCATGGTAAGTCCAGTGGTTTGGCTGCATGGAACGGTTTCTCACCTTTGTCTGGCAGCGCGGAAGTAACGGTCATCAATAGCTTGGTCGATGCCAGTCAGGCATATGGTTTGTATGCGATTCAGTCTTCAGCAACGGATAGTGCTAAGATTTACATTGATGCTAACTCTGTTGTTCATGGCGGTACAGATAACGGTTTTGATTCTGCTAATGTTTTCAGCAGTGGGTTTAGTGGTGGCGCCATAGTAACTAATGGCACCAACGTTGAGCTAATTAACCACGGTACCGTTGATGCGATGAGCGATCGTGCCATCAGAGTCGGTCTTTCAAATAATGTCATGATTGACAGCTATGGCAGCATGTCCGGCTTTATCAGCACTAAAACTGGCTCCAATGTTACTTTCAACAATAGATCCATCAACAGCTTTGATACCCGTAATTTTGCCGATACTGATGGTGATAGTGTACGTGATACCAAGGCCGTGGCTGTTTCTACTTTTGGCGGTTCAGGCAGCATCTTTATCAACGAGCCTGATGGCGTGGTACGTTTATTGCCAGTAGCTGGCGAGACAGCCGTGAATACAACCAATCAATGGCTACATGATGGTCAGGCTATGCACAGTATCAGCAACCCTGGCATCGTGCAGGCGCAATTGCTTGAACTAGGGCGCTTTGAGAACAAGGGTGTGATTGATCTAACTGCTGGCGGTCTGACCGGCGATACACTGGTAATCAGCGGCTATACCGCTCCAGGTGCTTCTAAAGCCAATGCTACTGGCGTGTTTGTCACTGGTGGTGTACTGAAAATAGATACAGTACTGAACAAGGGTGATGCAGAGAGTCAGACTGACTTATTGTCGGTTGATAATGTCAAACTGGGCGATAAGCCAACGACGATTTATGTAAACAAAGTTGGTGGCAGAGGTGGGCTGACCAACGGCAATGGTATTGAGATTGTTGATGTGCGTAATGCTTCAGATGCGGGGGCTTTTGTACTGGGTAACCGAGTGGTGGCTGGCCCGTATGAGTATATGCTGTATAACGGCAGCCGCGATTATGGTGCCAATAGCTGGTATTTGCGTACCAATGACAGCAATGGGGTGCCAATTTATCGTGCTGAAGTGGGTTCGTATCTAGCGAACCAGAGTGCAGCAACTGGCTTGTTTATGCATACGCTACATGATCGTCTAGGTGAACCACAGTTTACTGAGGGATATAAATCTGAGGATCAGGCAGTTTCTGGCTGGATGCGTATTTCTGGTACACATACTGACAGTACCGCTGCAGGCGGGGTATTAGATCAGGATACTGATAGTTATCTGGTGCATTTTGGTGGTGAGCTGGCACAGTGGACGAATGGGTCTGATCGCTTGCACTTAGGGTTGATGGGCGCATATGGGGAAAGTACGACGGATTCGTCGGTGACTTATCATACGCCGCAGAGTGTAACCCGTACATCTGAAGGTAAAGTAACAGGGTACAGTGTTGGTGGATATGCGACTTGGTATCAAAATGACAATATCCCGACAGGGTTATATCTAGATGGATGGCTGCAATACGGCTGGTTTGACAATAAAGTAACTGGCAATGGCGAGCCGACACAGAGCTATGACAGTAACGTGTTTACTGCCTCAATTGAAGCTGGTTATGCTTTTGTAGCAAATGAAGGTGAAAAGCGTCAGTGGATGATTGAGCCACAATTGCAATTAGCTTATAACAGTTACAGCGCTGATGATGTGACCGATAACTATGGTATGAGAGTCAGTGGTAGTGATGCCAATGGTGTGGTGACTCGTCTAGGCGCTAGGATGTATAGCCGCAGTAAACTGGGTGACAATGGCATTCAGCCATTTGTTGAAGCAAACTGGTGGTATGGCAGTGCCAATAACAGCTTGGATTTCGAAGGGGTAGAAGTGAAGGATGATACACCTGAGAATCGCTTTGAGATGAAAGTTGGATTGCAAGGGGAGCTCACCAAAAATTGGCAGTTGTGGGGACATATTGGCGGGCAGTGGGGAGAAAATAGTTATAACCGTTATGAAGGTATGCTTGGTTTGAAACATATGTTCTAACCAAATCTCTCTTTTTGAACTGTTGCTTTGTCGAAAAGGACTGAATTCTGTATTGCACAGAATTCAGCCCTTTTAATTAATTTTTATTGCTACAGGATATCGGCAGTATTTGTGCTTTTACAATTTTAATTCTTGTGGTTTTTAGGTCGTACGAATAAAGCAAGTAATCAAATGCAATAACAGTTAACCGCATCATCTAATATTTTCTTTATTAGGGATATTATGCATATGATAATATTTCTCTTTATGAGACATATCTTACATATTAACTTTAAGTGTTAATCTAATTTGAAGTTATGGTTATTAAAGATTATTTATTTAGTATCTACTTTCAAATCAAACTCATGTATTTTATTCAATATCAATATAGGATTTAGTTTATATAAAAATATTTGAGTTATCTTGAATTAACTTTTAAAAAGATTAAATAAAATGAAAACCCCTCGTGTTTTAATCGTAACAACTGAAGCACCAGATGTTTTATCTGGTGGCTTAGGTTTTTTTAACCGCTGCTTATGGCAAGAGCTAAAAAAACGAAACTATCCCTTCCGTTCACTTTATCTTAACAATCTGGGAACAAAACCATCTAGTCTGGCAGACTATGAGGTTGCTGTTGAAGAAGGTCTACCTTTTGACTCAACACCAGAATCAATCGCAATAAATAAGGCTTGGACAACACGTCAGCGGTTACAACCGATTCTAGATGAATATAAGCCAGATATCATTTCAGTGCATGAAAATTGGTCAGTCATGCCATTTTACTTTGAACTATCCAAGGTGCAGTTCACCCTGCATGCCAGCTATATTGGTATGCAGCATTACCTGACAAGAACTCAGGCTGGGCTGCAATATTATTGGGAGCAGCGAGTTGCAACGCGTCAAACTGGTGCCGTTGTCATGCATAGTGACTGGGCTCGTCAAATGGTACATGACCATATTGCTGCAGATGGGGTGCCACCAGCTATTTTTCCAATTGGATTAGATCCTGCTGAGTATCCTGTTGAAAAACAACCTCATCCAGATGGCAAAATTGTTGTTAGTTTTTTTGGTCGCTTTGGTGATGTAGTGAAAAACTTTAAGTCGTTTCGCAAAGCGATTCTGATGTTGCCTCCTGAGATTCGATCACGTATAGAGCCCAGAGTATATGGCCCAGATATTATCCATGATGGTTTAGCAGAAGAAGGTTTCCGTGGACTGAGTTTTGTACAGGGGGAAGCAAAAAAACAAGCCTTTGCACAAACAGATATTGTTGTTATGCCAAGCACTCATGAGAGTTTTGGCATTGTTGGGTTGGAAGCATTGTTGTCAAATTGTGCATTGATTGCAACTCCTGGCATTGGGATGGACACATACATGCCTAAAGAGTGTGCATGCAACCCTGATCCTATGTCTATCAAAAACAGGTTAATCCATGATGTTCAAAATTTTGAAAAAATTCGTCAAAAGCAAATAGCCAGTGAGTATCGCAGCTTTGTCACTCGTCCAGAACTAAACATTAAAAATATGGCTGATGGTTACATTAAAGTCTGGCAAGCGCTTGCAGATAAAAATGCCGCAGTAATCACTAAAAAATAACTTACCCCTTATCTTGTAATTAATAGGGGCCATCTATTTTAAATTTTTAATTTATAAATTAATATTTACTTATAAAGAGAATAATTATCATGAATAAAATTCACCGTACAGTTTGGAGTGAAAAATTAAACAGCTGGGTTGCTGTGGCAGAAAATGTGTCTGTTAGAGGTAAACGAAATAAATCCAGTAAACTTTTATTAACTGGCATATTGAGTATGAGTTTGGCGCCATATGCTTTGGCGTTTGACGAGTGCGGTCCAGCAGTTTCTGGCGATTCGATTACTTGTTCTGGCAGTGTCAGTGGTGATATTTATTATAATAATAAAAATGTTTCATTAACCTTAAATGGAAATACTGTTGATGGTCCTGTTAATATCAACAGCCTTCGCTCAATTAACCAGCAGTGGGGTGCACCTGGAGATAATTTCAATCTTTCTGTGACATCACAAGGACCTGTGTCCATTGTCAGCACCAGCGCCAGTGAAGACAATCTGATAGTTATGGAAAAAGATGGCGGCACTGGTGATCTTCTGCTTACGCTAGGTGGTGAAACACATTTAACCCTGACTGGACCTGCGAGCTGGGTGTGGAGTAGTCCTACAGCCATCAGCGTTTCCAATTCCCCCTATAGTTCAGAAAAAACCAATACGCTGATCAATTTGGATGATGGGGTTCGTATTGTTGTAGATAAAGAGGGGAGCTATGCTGCCGTCGGCATAGAGGCATCTCACTATGCCAACGGTGAGTTTAAGCTTATAAATAATGGGGATATTGACGTTTCTGCCGGAAATACTAGTTCAGGTGGTTCAACCACTGGAATTTCTGCTTCTGCCTATGCAACAAAAGTAACGGTTGAGAATAGTGGCACAATTGTACTAAAAAATAAGGGCGTAGGAATGATAGGGTATGGCGAGGGCATTTCAATGTATGCTGGTACATATGATTATTCTGCACCACTTTCCGCTTGGCTAAAGAATACTGGCTCAATAGAGGGAGATGCCCATAATGATGAAGATCTGTATTACGGCATTAGTGCATTTTTCTCGGGAAGTGATGACGAGGGTTATTTACAGCTTGATAATAGTGGAGATATTACAGGAGTCAATTATGGTATTGTCGTCACTAGTAATGGAGAGAAAACACAAGGCATCATACATCAAGATGGCGGCATCATTGAAGCTGAGCAGATCGGTATTTGGATGTCTGGTGACGAATCTGAAGCTACTGTTCGAACATCTGGCAAAATCATCACAGGACAAAATGTGGATACAAAAGGTGTCTACATCACCAGCGCTTCTGGTGGCCTATTGGCATTAGGCAAAGTGATTCAAGAT
>JAVBKE010000030.1:0-2602 GCA_031554185.1 Caryophanales bacterium | reverse complement strand
CGGTAACACCACTAGAACCCAAAGCCACATTTCTGGCTGTATTGGCCACATCACTGGCTGCCTGACACCGCTCTAATGCTTTACCCCTCCCTGTTCTGATTCGCTCTTTATCCTCGATCATGCCTTTAATCAGATTGGTGTAGGTTTTATAACCCACAATCACTTCTGAATTTTTAATCGCAGCTATGGCATCTTGTGTCATAGAACCTTCGCTCCCTGGGCCTAATCCTACTAAATACAACATATCCTTACTCCTAATGTGATGGTGATGCCATCTTGTTTTAAGGTTTTACCTAATAAGTGTCCGCCACTCATAATCCAAGCTGAGGGCTGAGAAACACTACCAATACCAATGGTTTTACGAACAAATTCTGAGGCAGGAAAACGATGTTCGTGTTCTTTTAAAGCTTCGATAGAAAACACGGTAAAGGGCACATCTAAACGTTTTCCCAGTTCAATCAACCCCACTTCATCCTGCTTAATAATCACACTGCCAATTTTGGCAATGGCACGAATATCAATGTGCTCATCCTCCAGATGCTTGCACAGCGTCTGATAAATCAGCTCCGCATCTGTGTCCCGTCTACAGCCCATACCCACCACAATATTTCTGGGAATGACGTGAATCACTGGGTATGAGCATTTAGCTTCAAGATCAGTGCGGCTAGACACAACAACCAAAGCATCCAGATCATTTGGCAACTGATTTAAATCAGCCACCAAGACAAATCCACGGACATCAGAAACCTGTACCTGATCTAAATACAGCCCCACTTTTTGCCCACTCACCAGCATTTGATTAACAGTTTTAACGGCTTCGCGATAATCTGAAACCTCAGTGCCCACTTCCTGCATCAATGTATCCAGCGCAGCCATTTCATTGACATCTGTCGCTGTGGTGATGACTGGTGCGGCACCCAATAAAGACGCAATCTCAGTGGTTAATTTATTGCCGCCGCCCACATGACCAGAGAGCAAACTGATGACAAATTGCGCGCGCTCATCCATCACCAAAACAGCTGGGTCTGCTAGTTTGTCATTGACCAAAGGCGCAATCATTCGAACCGTGATGCCTGTGGCACAGACAAACAGCAAAGCTTGATATTCAGAAAATAGCCGTTTCACACAGTCTTTCATCTGCCCATCAAAACCAATAAAACCATCGCTGACCAACTTATCCGAGGTATAGCAGTCGCAATCCATCAGATTGGCAAGGCGCAAAGCCTGCGCTTTGCCTCCTTGCGTCACGGTTAAAACAGCTAACTTAGGCTTGTCTAAACTCATGATTAAAGCCCGCATCGTAAAGTTTGGAATAATGGAATTCTTCGCCTAAAAAACGCCCCACTAAAATCAAAGCCGTTTTTTTAATCCCCGCTTCTATGACTTTTTCAGCAATGTCATTTAACGTACCTTCTACCTTTCGCTCATCTGGCCACGTTGCCTTATAAATCACCGCAACTGGCGTATCCATTGGGTAGCCCTTACCCTCATGGTGTAAGCGTCTGACCACTTCTTTGATGTCGCTGATCGATAGGAAAATAGCCATGGAGGTTTTATGCTGCGCAAAAGCTTCTAAAGATTCACTTTCTGGCGTCGGTGTACGCCCCGCCATACGGGTAATCACCAAGCTTTGCGAAACTTCAGGAACGGTATATTCCACCCCTAATTGAGCGGCGGCACCTAAGAAAGAACTCACCCCCGGAACGGATACAAAACCAATATTGAGCTTGGCAAGTTCCTCTCCTTGCTCTCGGATGGAGCCGTATAAAGACAAATCACCGGTTTGTAGACGCACCACTAATTTGCCGCTGCTAATCCCGTTTTCCATCAAATCAATAATTTCTTCAAGATTAAGAGAGGCGCTGTCATGACAGGCCGCGCCTGCTTTACAGTACTTAAGCAGATCATGATTAATCAGAGAGCCTGCATAAATCACCACATCAGCAGCAGCCAAAATACGGTAGCCTTTTAAAGTGATTAATTCGCAATCCCCTGGCCCTGCGCCAATGAAATAAACTTTACTGTGGTCAATCGTGTCAATTGCTGGTTGTGTCATGGTGTTTTGCCCCTTTAGTGCATGAAATAATGTAAGTTGGATTATTGGGTTTAAAGTAATGACCTTTACCCAGCTTGGTTAATCGTGAAACCTGTAATTGGTTCACATCAACATTTTCAAAATCGTGTGTTTTTAATATCGCCAAAGCATCCATCAGATTATTGAGTAAGATAAAATTCAGAACCAAACGCCCCTCTGGCACCAATGCGCGAAATGACCAACTGATGATGTCTTCAAGCGAACCGCCACTGCCACCTACAAAAATAGCGTCCACATCTTTTTCAGGCAGCCCTATAGGTGCCAAGCCTTCAATAATCGCCAAATTACGCACACCAAATTTTTGGCAGTTTTGCTGAATCAGATCAATGGCTTCAGGATTTTTTTCTATGGCAATCGTTTGCAGTTCTGGATAACGTAGACTCGCTTCAATACAAATGCTGCCTGTCCCTGCACCCACATCAACCAGCACCTTGGCATCCGCCAAATCCAGCCGATCTATGGTCAAAATCCGCACTTCTTCTTTGGTCATGGGCACATCACCCCGTA
>JAVBKE010000221.1:0-2693 GCA_031554185.1 Caryophanales bacterium | reverse complement strand
ATCAAATAGGGAATTGCAACCAATATTAATACTGTTTTCCAGAAAGGTAGTATGTGTAATTTTCTAAATTTATTTTCAATAAAATAATAAGATAAACAAGCCAAAATAAAAGAGGTACAGAGGGCAACCAAAGTGACAAACCAAGTCTCCGTGATGCCTAAGTTGCGTACAAACGCAAAAACAGGCCAGTGCCAAATATAAAGAGAGTATGAAATAACACCAATAAGTATTAATGGCTTGAACGATAAAAATTTAGTTATTAGGTTATTTTTTGAACCGCCACCAATATAAATTAATAATATACCAGCTATACAAACGCCAACAGCCCACCAGTTTGGATATTGATAGATAACACTACTATCAAATACAGTGTAAGCAATAAACCCTAAACAGGCACCACCAATAATGGTATTAAGCAATTCAGGGGTTTTGTCTATGCCTCTTGTGCCGATTGCTGCCAAGCATGAGCCGATCAACATTTCAAAAATGCGAGCAATGAAGCTGTAATAAAAGTAAGGAGTGTCACGATCTTTTAGCACATAAAAAGCAATGCCAATCATGATTACAGTCAGTGGAAACACCCAATGAGCCAATTTTTTAATTCTGAGTATTTTATAAAAACCAAACATCAGGAACGGCAAAACTAAATACCATTGCCACTCAATCGATAATGACCATGTGTGAAGTAAAGGCATGATACTTGTATCGTCTGCAAAATATCCTGTATCTAAACCAGCAAAAAATCTATTTGCCTGAAAGCGAGCTGCCCATTTAGCGCGACCCGTGAAGTTTAAAAAATCACCTGGTAAATAGGTGAGTGCAGTCAATATTATTGTGACTATCAATAAGGATATAAAGACAGGCTGCAAGCGCCATAGTCTTTTTTTGAAAAATTGAATAAATGAGAAATTGCCATTTTCTAAGCCATTTTGAATACCAGTTGTAATCAAGAAGCCTGAAATAACAAAAAATATATCTACTCCAATAAACCCCGCTTTGATGTCAAAAATCCCAGCATGGAAAAACAATACGAGCAATACAGAGATTGCTCGCAGTCCATCAATATCAGGGCGGTAGTTATATTTCATATTTGTAATCTTAGCATTAATTTGATGGTGCAATAACAATCATGATTTGTAATGTATATATACAACTATTTGGGCATGTGCTTTCTTACTTCCTCGCCCCACCATTCAAGCATTTTCCGCTTTTCATCTATATATTCAGCACGGTTGTAGGCTGCAACAACTTTATTCTTTTCTACGTGTGCTAGGGCAGACTCCATGACTTCATGTCGCCATAATCCAGACTCTTCTAAGTAGGTTCGTGCCAATGCTCTTAGCCCGTGAGAGGTCGTATCTATTCCAATCGTTTTAAAGCGCCTCAGTGCTATGCGTGGAGTTTCCCTATTAATAGGAGTTTTAAAGCTGCGACCTACAAAGACGTATTCACAAGAGCCAGTGATCTTGTGTATTTCTTTTATTATTTCCATCCCAAATGTACTCACTGGCACAATATGTTCACGGCCAGTTTTCATTCTTTTTGGTGCGATAGTCCAAAGCGAATTATCAAACTCCATTTCTACCCAAGGCATATTTGTTGCTTCGGCAGGGCGACACATATTTAATAATTGCCACATAATACAGTAGCGGGTTATTAGGTCGATTTGGCTGGTGTAAAGGGCATGTAGCAATTCTGGTAGTTGTTCGGGTTTAAGTGCAGAAAAGTTAGTACTAATATGGGCTTTAAATGCTTTGTTGCTTACGCTGGTTACGGGGTTGTATTCACAAAATCCTCTAGCAAGTGCGAAGTCAAAAACTTGCCCAAAAGCTTGTTTTGCTTTTCTGAGGTATTCAAGTGCACCTCGTTCCTCCATTGGGGATAAGGCGCTGACCACATCTTTAGGCTTAATAGATTCAACATCACGCCGACCAAGGAGAGGTAGTAGATTATTAGTGATGATTTTGTGAGTTTGAGCTGCATACTTTGGGCTAACTGTGCTTTGCCAGCGCTCATACCATAATTCAAATACTGTTTGTACGGTAACGGTTTCTTCATTTACAACAATTTTTGGGTCAACACCTTTTGCAATAAGTGATCTGTTTTTATCTCTCATTTCCCGTGCATCAGCAAGGCTCAATTCTGGGAATGAGCCAAAGGTTATTGTGTCTAGTTTTTTGTCTGCTCTTCGATATTCAAACCGCCAAGTTTTTTTTCCTGTCGGATAAACCCAAAGAGCAAGACCACTGCCATCTGAAAGTTTATATAGTTTTTCTTTTGGTTTAGCTGCGTTGATTTTAGTTGCGGTAAGGGGAGTGACTAATCTGGCCATAGTGTTTTAACGGTACGAAAAATGTGTGTATGAAATGGTGCCGTTAAATGTACCGTTAATAGAGGGGGATGTAAAGGAACCAAATGGGACACGAAAAGACCAAAAAGGGCTTTGTAAGTGATGTTTTATAAGGTTCTTGGGGATTTTATGGGACTGGAAAATACTTTAGGGGAAGCTCTTTTGGCGGAGAAGGAGGGATTCGAACCCTCGATACAGGTTGTGCCCGTATGCACCCTTAGCAGGGGTGTGCCTTCGACCACTCGGCCACTTCTCCAAAAGAAGGCGCAATCATATATACCAGTCTCTTTACTGTCAAGGGCTGCTTGAGTATTTTGTGGCTTAGAAATCCGATTTTATTGAA
>JAVBKE010000024.1:0-2895 GCA_031554185.1 Caryophanales bacterium | reverse complement strand
ATCACCAGAAATACGCTTACATCACTGGAAAAAACATGTCTTCTTTTCAACATGAGTGGTAATGAGGAGGTATATTATATAACTGTAATTTCAAGAGTAAACAGTAATGAGTGTATAAATAATGACAAACTCCCATTTACTATACTAATTAAGAAGTCCACGCTTGATGTTTATACAAATCAAGGCGGTAAGAGTGATGAGTTTCGCAAGTTGGATTAAGAACCTCACAATAATAAATATTGATTTACAAGAGTCAATTATTCGATTGCTATCATCGGGTTTTTATTCTCATAAGCGATACACACTAGCCATTTTACTATTTTTATTTTTATAAAAAGTTTATATGGTTAGACGTAAAATTATTTTATTGGGGATGCATTTGAAATTCATCTTTCGCAAGGGTATAATTTACTGAATAATTTATTATAAAAATAGATCGTCCCCCATCCTGATGCTATACAACGGGAATAAAATGGATACTTATCCATAAAACAGATATGAAGAATATATTTGATAAATTCCCTGATGCTAAATTACGTTTTGAAATACCTATTTATGAAAGAGATTGAATATGAAAATAATACTTTTTTCTTTAATTTCATTGTATATGTGTTCTGTGCAAGCTAACTGTGATGAAACATGGGGAAGTGCATCCTATCAACAAAGTATAAATAAATTTCAGGTGAGTGGAAAAACATATTTTCACTCCACACCTAATAATGAATCCAAGCTTAATAAGCTTTACCTTATTCCAGGCGATACATTCATTGGCTATTTAGACTTTCAAAACTTCGAGTTTGGACGTTACGAGAGAAAGAATGGTAGTGTCGTCATGGGGTGGTTAAGAAAAACTGAACTCACTATAAAACCAAAGATAGAATCCAGCGATACAGAGCTTAAACAAAGTGATTTTAGCGTATACTCACCTTTGGGATATATAGTTTTAAATTCATCTTTCGAGGACTTTTATAAAAAATGGGGAAGATGCGTGAAAAATGAGCAGAAAGAAACTGGGTTATGGAGTAATTATATTTCAAAAGGTGATAAAAACTATAAGTACTTCGATCACTATTGGAAAGGATTTACAATTCGGTCATCAAACATTAATTATGAAGAATTAGGAAGTGATTTTGATACGTATCGAATTACAGCTATTACGATCACAAATAAAAAATATATGACCAGTAGAGGAATATCTCTGGGAATGAATACTAATAATATTATCAATGTTTACGGGAAACCGTTCAAGCAAGACAATAATGGAATTATATATAATTACAAATACTACACATTGAGTTTTAGATTAGAAGCAGATGTGGTTACAAGTATTATAATGACCGAGTTAATTCAATAATAATCTCCTGTTAAAAATAGCCTAAATAATGTTAGTTAATACTACAGACTACCTGTAAATTGGTCATGCATAACTATCAGTGCCTGTTACAGTGTATAAAAAATGAGTCTCGAAATGAAATTTAAAGATTTAATTGCTATTTCTTTTATTGGATTATTAATTACTAATGTGGCAGTGGCTAATAATGATAAATGTGCTGATATTCAAGATATCGCAAAAGCAGAAACTATAAATGGGCAGAGCAATATACCGAAGGAACCATTGGTAGTAGCAAGTGAAAGCAAAGTTTATTTTTATACCGCACCAGATAAGTCATGTAAACAAGGTGATAAATTTGTTATTGCAGGAGACTTTCTCTATGCATACAAATTACACAGTGGCTTTACCTATGTGAACTATATAACAGCTAAAGGTGAAGAAGTAAAAGGATGGGTCAATAGCGCTGAATTAAATAAGTTCTCGCCTATAGTCAATAAAAAACACACACAAAACCTGAACATTACAGATTTTATTGTCATTAACCAAAGCAATTGGTTTGGATTAGGAAGCTCATTCTCAAACGATAAGAGCTTGCTGAAAGAAAAGGAAGTGTCATCAGAATATATTGGTAGCTTTCCTAATGATAACGGTGGACTTAATAAATTTTATTCTCACGTATATAAAAATTTAACCGTAATAGCATCAAACATACATTATAATGAAAAATTATGGACCATTGATGATGATTACATTATTTCGACTATAACACTGACAACGCCTAAATATAAAACAAGCCGCAACATTAAAGTTGGCGATAATAAAAAAGATATTCTAAAAGCTTACGATGGAGTTAAATTAAATGAATCGAAGGGTATAATGAATTACTCTTTAGGTGGGATGTTCCTCATATTTAATTTAGCTAATAACAAGATAACGTCTATTGAAATGTCATTAATTTCCGAGCAACAATGATTTTGTACTTTCGATCCGGAATGTGATGCTAAGGTGGGGGCTTAGAAAAGACTATTGACAGAAGTTATATGTTTACATCTATTAGTGTTTACGACTCATACCATAATGGCATACGAAATTTCACTGTGGACTAAAATACAAACTAATCTGGACTGGCTCAGAATATGAACTTAATAAATACATCAGCACTTGCATTATTGCTGTCCCCCTTACTTTCACATGCATCATTGAAAGATTATTCAAAAATTGAATCCGATTGCCGAAAAGAAAATGCTGACATAAATAATTCCATCGTAATGGGGTGTGCTAGCATGGCATCAGAAGTTGCAAAAAAAGACATGAATATTATCTACCAGAAAATATACAAGATAATCGAAGTACGTGATTTACCTGATATTACTAAAAAATTCGAGGCATCGCAAAAAAATTGGTTATCTCAGCGAGAAAACTGGTGTGATGTTCAGGGGTTTATAATTGGCACTCCGATGTACAGCATATGTCGAATGGATATGAATATTTCACGAGTAAATGAATTAAACGAACTACTGGAACAAATACAGAATTAAAGTTTGGTATTTCAGCCTATTTCA
>JAVBKE010000050.1:0-40854 GCA_031554185.1 Caryophanales bacterium | reverse complement strand
CATTTTCTGCACACTTGAAGAACGAATTAAACTTTCTAATTTCTCTCGAACACGAACACCATCGGATTGTAATTTATGACGTAAAAAACGCAAGTGATCACTTGCGCTATCAAGAACTTCGCCAGACTCACTGATTGCTTCAGTTAGAAGCATGCTCAGTTCCTTCGGTGCATCAAGACTATTTTTATAACCAAAAAGAATTGGTAGGTCGGTTTCATTTTCTTCTAGCTCCCCTAGGAAGCGAACCAAACTTCTTGTTGTTCGCAGGGTTGCACTAATTTCCATTAACTCAGTTGGACTCAGCATCCCACTAATTGTTGCCCGTTTTACATGTGCACGAATGTCATAGATACCATCTAATGGGACAAAGCCTTTCAAGCGATAGGCTGTAGCGGCCTCATCTGTCTCTTTCTGGGCAGCAAGGACAGCTTCTATTTCTGTCAATGGCGTCAGCTTCGCACATTTCTCTGCACCTAAGCTAGATGCGGCATAAGTTTCAAGTTGCTGAATCACTTTAGTTAATTCTAGTGTATCTAATACTTTTTTCTTCATCGGTTTACTCCGTTTATCGTTTTTCTCGTTTCTATTTATTATGATTATTTGATGCTTGGCATAAATGTAGAAAACAAGCCTCTGCTCCACCTGTGGATGGTGATTATGCAGAAGCTTGTTCATTGAATCTTCATATAGCGTTAGCTGTTTGGGCATGCACTCCACTTGCTAAATCGCTTCTCGATTTAGAGTGTCGTGGATCAAAACCACAAGTTCTCAAATACGTTACTTAATATTAGTGTGTGCGTGATCATTTGCTCTGCTACAAATGAACCTTGTATTGCATTTTGCACACCGTCTAATGGAAGCATTGCAAATATGAACAAAATCATTAAAACAATCACATAAAATTCTACAACACCCAAAACCCCGCCAAGTAAATGGTTGAACGACTTCAGCAATGGGAATGATGCTAGGAAATCAAACAGTGATGCGATAATCTGCAATAGGATCTTCACTGCTATGAAGACGATAATAAATGCAATGGCATTATAGAAGGCTGCTTCTACTTTGCTAACGTCAAATAGCATGTCTACTGTTGAGTCAAGCGCCCCCGATGGAAACGGTATCCACATAAATAACTTATCACTTAAAGGCTCGTAAGCAATCATCGCCACAATAAAAGCGATCGCAAAACCACCGATATGGATAAGCTGTAACATAAAGCCTCTACGGAGACCAACAATAAATCCTACAGCCAAAATGGCCAAAATAAGCAATGATAGCATGATAAACCTCTACTTTTTAAAAAATTCTAATTCCTGTTCTAGCACTCGGATTCTCTCTTGCATTTTAATATTTTCATGGGTAATATTAACGGCTGCGAGAACTGCAACTTTCGTTGAGTCTAAGCTAGTATTTGCAAGATGGATCTCTTTCATTTTATCGTTCACTATATGCGCTACATTACGGATATGAGAATTTGCTTCGTTGCCAACAATCGTGTATTGTTGTCCATAGATTTCAACATCAATCCTATTTTTAATACTTGGCTTCAGTTCACTCACCTCTTTTGCACTAAACTAACCTCTATCATATCAAATAATAGAGCCAATTGGAATATACGGAGGCCTTACATAATGACAAAAAATTTATTTGTGAATATTTACCCTAAAGAAGTTATTAGCAAAATGAAGCAACATTATCAAAAATATTGCGCGAAAACCCCACCATCTGGCGCTGTTTTTCAAGCAAAGGTACGTACTGTAACAATCACGGCTTACAGCAAATCAGGGAAAGTACTGTTTCAAGGTCCTGATTGCGTTGAAGAGGCTGCTCTTTGGCATGGAGGCACAACGCCGATCGCCAAGGTTTCAACTAGCGCAACCGTGATGAAACACAATTTTGTACCACCTTCAGGAATTGATTCTCTACAAACGATCGGATCTGACGAGGCTGGAACAGGTGATTTCTTTGGGCCTGTCACGGTAGCTGCGGCATTTGTAAAACCTGAACAAGTGGCACAATTAAAAGCATTCGGTGTCTGTGATTCAAAGCAGCTAACTGATAAACAAATTTTACTAATTGCAGATACTTTAAAACAGTTTATCCCATTTAGCCTTTTGACACTCGATAATCAAAAATATAACATTGTTCAGGCTAAGGGGATGACACAAGGAAAAATGAAAGCAATGCTTCATGAAAAAGCGATTCAAAATCTAATCAAAAAAATTGCACCAGAAAAACCAGAGGCATTGCTCATAGACCAGTTCTGTCTGCCTGATGTTTATTTCCGTCATACAAAAACAACTGGAAAACGCGAAACGCCAATATATTTTAGTACAAAAGCAGAAAGTATTTCGATCGCCGTTGCCGCAGCCTCTATCATAGCTCGTGCAGCATTTGTTAAGCATATGGATTTAATGGGTGAAATATTAGGTGAAACAATTCCAAAGGGGGCGAGTTCAAAAGTGGATGCGTTTGCAGCAGAAATCATTCGTACGCAAGGACTTGAGGGGTTAAAGCAGTATACAAAATCTCACTTTGCGAATACACAGAAAGCTGTAAAGCTAGCTAGTAAAAGATAATTGATATGACAAAAGGATCACGTGAGCGTAGAATGGTGCGCCCGGACAGTTAGAATTATGAATCTAACTGCCCACACCTTAAACTGCGATTTCTTGTTTTTACTAAATAATCTCGTTTGGCTTTTTTATACGATACCTGATAATTAACGGTGAAATAAACCAACTGATGAAAAGTGCAAAGGCAACAACCAAAATAATCGATATGGAAGCGCTCACTTCACGGAAAAACAAATTTAACAGCAATACTGGAAGAAGTAAGGATAGCAGATATAGATAAGATGACCATTTTTTCACTACTAAAGATGCACCACAGTCATGACAAATAACTTTGAAATTATTCTGATAAAATCGCTGTCTCATTGAGAACTTGAGTTTATTTTGACAGCTCGGACATTTCGAATGCATGTACAGTGCCCCTTTTCTGACCATTGATACTATCAAAGTATGCATATCCATTGGAAAAAATGCTTTATTTTATCTATTCTAATGGCTTTTCTTTTATAGCAAAAAGGACAGCCTCTTCAAATCAAAGACTGTCCCATCATTTTTTATCTACTTTTTTCTACGTAACTCACTATAAGATCAGCTCTCACAAAAAACGGTAAATAGCCTACACTTCTTCGCAATAAGCATCAAATAAGCCTTGCAACTTTTGAACAACTTCTTGCATTGTGCTTCCTTCGATCTCACTACGCTCAATCATTTTACAAATCTGTCCGTCTTTTAGAAGAGCAAATGACGGTGACGATGGCGTATAACCAGTAAAATACTCACGTGCTTTTTCAGTCGCTTCGCGATCTTGCCCTGCGAAAACAGTTGTAAGTTGATCAGGGCGCTTGTCATAATTAATCGAATTTGCTGCAGCAGGACGAGCAGTACCACCAGCACAGCCACAAACTGAATTCACCATCACTAAAGTTGTTCCCTCTTGTGCAAAAGCAGCTTCTACCTCTTCTGCCGTTGTTAATTCCGCATAACCTGCATTCACCATATCTTCTCGTGCATTCTTGACAACATCGTTCATAAATAAATCAAAGCTCATTTTCATTCACCCTTTCGAATGGATTATAACAAATGTGCCTTGGATAAACAATTTTAACCGCTTTGATGCCGTGAAAATGTGATTCTATAGTTTAACTCGCCTACAAAATTTACGTACTTAATCCAAGCTGAAGGGTCTTCATATAAGAATTGTATTAACCAAAAAAAAATTGCGTAAAGCAGAATGCTCTACGCAATTATCAACTTATAATTTTTTAAACTGATTCACAATATTTTCAGTGGTAAAACCGAATTGTTCCATCAATAACTCACCAGGAGCTGATGCACCAAAGTGGTCTAACCCGAGCACACTGCCATCAGTACCAACATATTTATGCCAGCCAAGTGAAGATCCTACTTCGATCGCTAACCGTTTCGTTACTGCTTTCGGCAGGACAGATTCCTTATACTCAGCTGTTTGTGCTTCAAAACGATCCCAAGTCGGCATGCTGACAACCGATACATCGATACCATCCTTCGCTAACAGCTTTTGTGCTCCAAGTGCAATTGAAACTTCCGATCCTGTTGCAATGAGGATACCATCAGCTGTTACTTTTTTCGCCTTGGAAACAATGTATGCGCCTCTATCTACACCAACCTCTACTTCTTCACTTGAAAGTGGTAACATCGGCAGGTCTTGACGTGATAGAACAAGTAGTGTTGGTGTTGTCGTAGCTGTTAACGCCAATTTCCATGCGGCAATTGTTTCATTTGCGTCTGCTGGTCTAATCACAGAAACGTTCGGCATTGCTCGGAATGAAGCAAGATGCTCGACTGGCTCATGGGTTGGACCATCTTCACCAACAGCAATACTATCATGCGTGAACACATAAGTCACAGGCAAGCCCATCAAAGCAGATAGACGAACAGCTGGTCTAACATAATCAGAGAATACGAAGAATGTACCACCAAAGACATGAACACCGCCATGTAGTGCCATCCCATTCAGACAAGCACCCATTGCGAATTCACGGACACCAAACCATATGTTTCTACCTTGATAGTGACCTGGCAAGAAATCGCCAAGACCATTCATATACGTTTTGTTCGAGCCTGCTAAGTCAGCAGAACCACCAAATAAATTAGGCACTTTTGCAGCAAGGCTATTCAATACTTGTCCACTTGCATTTCTTGTAGCAACTGCTTTCTCAGCTGGATATTCCGGTAATTCACTTTCCCAATCTTGCGGAAGCTCACCAGCAATTGCTTGTTCAAGCTTTGCTGCAAGGTCTTTATTATTTTCTTTATATGATGCAAATAGGCTGTTCCAAACTGCTTCAGCTTTTGCGCCTCTATCAACCATATTTTTTTGTAAATGTTGGTACACCTCAGCCGGAACATGGAATGGTTCATGATGCTCCCAGCCCCATTCAGCTTTAGCCAGTAAACTTTCTGCATTTCCAAGCGGTGAACCGTGTGCTGCTGATTTTCCAGCTTTATTCGGTGAACCAAAACCAATGACAGTCTTCACTTCAATGATCGTTGGACGTACTTTCTCAGCTTGTGCTTCTAGTATTGCAGCATAAATTGCATCACAATCATTGCCATCTTTCACAAGAATATATTGCCAACCATACGCTTTGTAGCGATCAGCTACGCTTTCACTGAAAGACATATGAAGGTCGCCATCGAGCGAAATATCATTTGAATCATAGAGAACAATCATATTACCTAATTGAAGGTGACCTGCTAATGACGCTGCTTCTCCTGAAACACCCTCCATCAAATCGCCATCACCACAGATTGTGTACGTATAGTGATCGACCACTTTTTGTTCATTTGTATTATAAGTCGCTGCCATATGCTTTTCTGCCATCGCCATTCCGATTGCAGTTGCAATGCCTTGCCCAAGTGGTCCAGAAGTAGCCTCAACACCAACAGTATGTTTGTATTCTGGGTGACCAGGCGTCTTGCTTCCCCATTGACGAAAATTTTTCAATTCATCAATAGACAGACCGTACCCTGACAGGTGTAATAAACTATAAAGAAGCATTGAGCCATGGCCAGCAGACAGCACAAAGCGATCACGATTGAACCAATCAGGATTGCTTGGATGATGATTCATCACCTTACTCCAAAGTACATAGGCCATTGGTGCAGCACCCATTGTAATCCCCGGATGTCCTGAATTTGCCTTGTCAATTGCATCAACAGACAGCGCACGAATTGCATTAATTGCTTGATAATCTTCTTTTGTAAACACTTCTCCATCTCCCTTTATAAAAACTGACTATTTGAACTTCTTATTATTGCAAGTGGCTTGTACCACGAAATAAAAACAACATATTTTTGCTAATGTAAATGTTCTGTATCACGTAATTTTTTTACTTTTTCAGGTGTTACATCGTTTCCATCAGGATCAATCACCTTTAAAGAAGTGACCGTATTTCTCATCGAATTTCTAAACGTCTCCAAGTATTCTGATCGTAACCGCGCTTGTTCTTCCGCCTCTACATCAGAAAGTCTCTTGGTTTTCGCTTTTTTTGCAAGTTCATTAATTCGCTTCATCTTCTCTTCAGATAGCACTTCTTCACCTACAATCTTTTAGTCACCGTTTTATGTTCATTTAACAAAGCCACAACTAGAATAATGTGCCTGAATCACTTCTAACACCATTGATTCTAATGCCTTGCTACGAAATCAACTGATTATAGTTTACTGGATATTGTTGTGAAACTCAATACCCTACTAGTTCCATCAACATTCGCTGGAAACTAATATAATTACGCAAAAACAACGGTTTAACGCTATTTGTAGCGTGCGTTTATTTGCTTGATTGCATGGTTTTCGTCATTTTTGTTAGCAGAATCATTATCACACTTTTGGCTTATTTACCAACATATCAGGACAAATACGCAACAGCAATTACAATTAAAAAATACGTGTATAATATATACTTCGCGAAGAAAAAATCGCAAATATCGGGCATATTTAAGGCTTTTTTAAGGCAAAGCTAGTCGGAAAATTCTTCAAAAAACTTTCACAAATCTTTTTCAGACACACCCTAGTCAGTAGAAAAAAATAAAGTACAAAAAAAGCCAAACAGAGCATGCGCCTGTTCAGCAATTGAATTCATTCTAAAAAATCCTCATTTATATCAACATTCAAGCAATACAATTCTATTCTGAATCAGCGAGCATCAACCCGTCCGTACCACTTTTCTTAACTGGAATAACAATTTCCTGTCCTGGTTCTACGCTGCTCACATCAAAATGATTATTGTCCTCAACCCAATGGACAAATGCCGTTTGGTCTTCAATTGTTGAACAATAGTCTGATGCGAGATCCCAAACAGTGTCCCCACTCTTGATAACTACAGATTGATAGCTTTTCTCTAAGTTATCCGATTGAAAAAAACTATATCCAAAAAAAGTTAATAGTAAGAGTGCTGCAAAAACCGTGTACATATTGTCTTTAAAAATCTTTTTCATAATCTTAACCTCCGAATAAACGTTCTCACGAATACTTGTTCTTATAATTCTATAATACACGAACAACTGTTTCTATGTCAAGCTATTTTCTCGAACAATCGTTTGCTTTTTTTTCATCAAAATGCTATACTTCCAGTATTAAAGAAAGCCTTGGAGGGCATTTATAGATGAAAAAATTATCAAAACGACAGCAACAGGTGCTTGATTATATTGTTTCTGAAGTACAGCTGAAAGGTTATCCACCTTCTGTCAGGGAAATCGGTGAAGCAATTGGACTTACTTCCAGCTCCACTGTCCATGGCCATCTTAGTAGACTTGAATCAAAAGGACTTATTCGCCGTGACCCAACGAAACCACGGGCAATCGAAATTCTTATAGATAAGAAACCTCAAGAACTAAATATGCACCCATTGTCAGCACAAGGAATTGGCATTGTACAGGTGCCGATTATCGGCAAAGTGACTGCCGGCGAGCCGATCACTGCCATTGAACATGTAGAAGAATACTTCCCGTTACCAGAAAACATGGTGCCAAACACGGCAACTGTATTCATTCTTGAAATTAGTGGCGACAGCATGATTGAAGCCGGCATCCATAATGGTGACAAGGTCATTGTGAAACAACAACAATCTGCCAATAATGGTGATATTGTGATTGCTATGACTGATGAAAACGAAGCTACCTGTAAGCGCTTTTTTAAGGAAAGCAATCACTTTCGCTTACAACCAGAAAATTCATCAATGATGCCGATCTTAGTCCCTACTGTCACCATCCTTGGTAAAGTAATCGGACTCTATCGCGATGTCATTCACTGATCTTTGAAGCATATATATAAGTGTACAACTTAACCTAGGTAAATTTTTGCCTAGGTTAAGTTTTTAATATACCAGCCATTGCAAAAGGCACTAATCGCTCCGTAATTGGAGAAATCAGCGCCCTTCACACCATCTTATTTTTTCATTTTTGGATCAAGTGCATCTCGAAGTCCGTCCCCCATCAGATTGAAGCCTAGTACTACTAGCATAATTGCAATCCCCGGGAAGAATAGCGTCCAAGGCGCATCTGTTAAATACTGCTTTGAATCAGCAAGCATTTTCCCCCACTCAGGTGTCGGTGATTGTGCACCCATTCCAAGAAATCCAAGGGCAGCCGCTTCAATAATTGCTGTTGCGATCGAGAGTGTCGCTTGTACAATTATCGGCGTGATACTATTAGGCAAGATATGTTGAAATAAAATCCGGCTATCTTTCATACCTAACGCTTTCGCTGCAACAATGTACTCCTCTTCTTTCACCGATAATACACGCGAACGAATCAATCGGCCGAAATTCGGTATATTAATAATCGCAATCGCAATTAAAGCGTTTTGCAACGATGGTCCAAGGATTGCAACAACGGCAATTGCTAATAAAATACTTGGAAACGCCAGCATAATATCAAAAATACGGCTAATCAATGAGTCAACCCATCTTCCGTAATACCCAGCAATTACACCAACAAGTGTCCCAATAATTGCTGAACCGGCAACAGACAAAAAACCTACTGTTAACGATAGCCGTGCACCATAAACAATACGAGAGAAAATATCACGCCCAAAATCATCCGTCCCAAAAATATGCTCCGCTGAACTGGGTTCTAACTTTCTTGTTAAATCCTGATTATTAATCTGATCTGGCGCGATCCATGGTGCAAAAATAGCAATAAGGATAAAAGCCAAAACCACGCACAATCCAACGACAGCAATTTTATTTCCCCGGAATACCGACCATGCTTCTTGCAAAGGTGTCTTTACTTTTTCAACTGGGCTATCTTCACCGACAACGAACACTTGATTTGTCATTCATTTCACCACCTACTTATTGAATTTAATGCGCGGATCAATCAGGCCGTAGAGTAAATCGACAATAAGATTAATCATCACAAAGAAGAAAGCAATGATCAAAATGCCACTTTGGATCACTGGATAATCGCGAGCCCCGATGGCATCATAGATATAACGCCCAACACCCGGCCAGCCGAATATTGTCTCTGTTAAAATCGCGCCTCCCAAGAGTAAGCCCGTTTGTAATCCAATCACCGTGAGCACTGGAATAAACGCATTTTTCAAAGCATGCTTATACACCACTAAAAACATACTCACCCCTTTGGCTCTTGCTGTCCGGATATAATCAGCATTCATAACTTCCATAACTGTTGACCGTGTCATCCTTGCAAGAATCGCCATTGGGATCGTTGCCAATGCAATACTAGGCATGATCAAATGCTTCAACACATCAACAAACTGGGCGAAATTACCACGCATAACTGTATCTAATGCATAGATGTTGGTGATTGCTTCAACTGGGTTACGTACATCTTCCCGCCCTGTTGTCGGGAGCCAGCCAAGATGAACAGAAAATGCCCATTGTTCCATTAATCCAAGCCAGAAAATCGGCATCGACACACCTATTAATGCTAGTATCATTGCTGTGTAATCAAACCAAGATTTATTGAACCAAGCACTGATGATTCCAGCATTCACACCAATCACAATCGCGATCAGCATTGCAACAAAAGTAAGTTCAAAGGTTGCTGCTAGATACGGAAAAATCTCATGATTAATCTCTGCTCTTGTTCTTAGAGAAGTACCTAGATCAAAATGAACCAAATGCTTTAAATAATCAAAAAATTGAACATATAGTGGTTGATTGAGTCCTAGTTCTTCTGTTAGTGCTTTAACTGACTCTGCCGTTGCCCGTTGTCCAAGAATGACCTGAGCTGGATTTCCAGGAATCGCGTGAATAATCATAAAGACAATGAATACCATACCAAACAGAACCGGAACTAGTGCTAAGAGTCGTTTTACTGTATAAGTAAGCATGGTTCACCCCTTTTCTATTGAAAATGTGGTATTTTCAAAGCTTTGGAAAAACGAAACTATGTAAAAATGAATTTCTACCTCATACTATTTTAGAAATAAAGGAGGGGATTAGTCCCTCCCCCATTCGTTCCCCATTTTACTCAAGCTTTGCAATCCATTTACTTGAAAATCACATCAGCAAATGATTCAGAACCTGTTGGATGTGGCACATAGCCTGTTACATCTTTGTTTCCTGCAATCAATGGTGTCGAATGCACTAAATTAATCCAAGGTGCATCTTCATGAATGATGACTTGCGCTTGTTTGTATAGCTCATTACGCTTCGCAGGATCTGTTTCTGTTTGCGCCTCAATCAGCACATCATGTAATTCGTCATTTGAATAGTAAGAATAGTTATTACTTCCGATACTATCCTTATCAAGTAATGTATAGAGGAAGTTGTCAGCATCACCGTTATCACCAGTCCAACCTAACATATAAGCTTGGAACTCGCCTTTAGTTGCCTTTTCTAAATAAGTAGCCCAGTCGATTGTTTGTAAATTAACCGTGATACCAAGTTTTTTCCACTCTGCTTGAATCACTTCTGCCACTTTTTTACCATCAGGCATGTAAGGGCGTGCTACCGGCATATACCATAGATCCATCGTAAATCCATCTGGGTAACCTGCTTCAGTTAGTAAAGCTTTAGCTGCTGTTAAGTCATATTTGTAATCTTTGATATCATCGTTATAACCTTCGATTCTTGCTGGCATTGGGTTTTTCGCTGGAATTGCTTGCCCTTCATAGAAAGCGTCGATCAACGCTTGTTTATCAACAGCCATGTTCAATGCTTGACGCACTTTTTTATTATCAAATGGCTTCATTGTCACGTTAAATCCAAGGTAGCCTACGTTCATTGAAGGACGCTCGATTAATTGTAATTTGCTGTCGCCAGACACTTTGCCCTTATCAGATGGATTCATTCCATCCATTAGGTCAATCTCACCATTTTGCAATGCGTTGAGGCGTGCTGAATTATCTGGAATTACGCGGAAAATAACTTGTTTCAACTTTGGTAGTCCTTTTTCATGATAGTCATTAAATTTTTCGATTACAATTTTGTCATTTGGCTTCCATTCTTTAAACTTGAATGGACCTGTTCCAACTGGGTGCTCACGGAATTTGTCACCATATTTTTCAACTGCTGCAGGAGATGCGATTCCAAATGCGCTCATGGCTAAGTTTTTCAAGAAAGGTGCTTGCGGTCGTGTTAATGTAAACTGCACCGTATTGTCATCGATTGCGGTCACTTCTTTAATCACATGACCTTCATCACCTTTATAGCCACCAAACATGGTGTAGTACGGGAACTCTTCATCATTTCCGTTCATCCAACGATTGAAGTTATAAACAACTGCATCTGCGTTGAAATCTGTACCATCTTGGAACTTCACACCCTCCTTCAAATGGAAAGTGTACATCAGATTATCATCAGATACCTCCCAGCTATCAGCAAGCCCTGGGTGAATCGTTGTGTCTTCCTTGCCATAGGTCACGATTGTTTCAAAAATAGATTCAGTTACACGGTAAGTTTCCCCTTCAGTTGTTGAAATTGGGTCTAGCGATGTAGAATCGCCACCTCTACCAAAGATGAGTACATCACGCTTTGTACTTCCTTTTTTCGCAGAATCCTTATCGTCACTCGTGCCACACCCTACAAGTAGCACACCAACAGCAAGGATAGCGACTAGCATAATTAGTAAAGATTTTTTCATGTTTCCTCCCCCTTGGGTATCTAGCCTCATAAAAACTGCTGATCCCGATATAAAATATGTATGTCAAAGTAGCGATAAGCTACTAAATGACCTTGCTAAACATTCACATCCCTTTTTAAAAATAAAGCATCAATTCAGATCCTGAAATCTGTTGTATTTCCCTTCATCAAAGTAGATGACAGGCAACCTGATGTCCACTTTCCGTTTCCTTAAACAGAGGTCTCTCCACCTTACAGATTTCCATACATGCTGGGCATCTGGTATGAAAAGTACAGCCAGGTGGTGGATTTGATGGACTTGGAATCTCACCAGTTAATAGTTGCTCCTCTTTTTGGTAATCTGGATCAGGTATGGGAACAGCAGACAAAAGTGCCTTTGTATAAGGATGTTGCGGGTTTTCATATAAAGTTTCACAATCAGCTATCTCAACAATTCTTCCTAGATACATAACCGCAACACGATCACTAATATGACGAATTACCGCTAAATCATGTGCAATAAAAAGATAGGTCAGGCCAAACGCTGCCTGTATATCTTGGAATAGGTTCAAGACTTGCGATTGTACAGAAACATCTAGTGCCGACACTGGTTCATCTGCAATGATCAACTTTGGATGAGTCATTAACGCTCGAGCAATCCCAATACGTTGCCGTTGCCCACCACTTAACTGATGCGGATAACGATTCAAATGGTAGCGACTCAGCCCGACAACCGAAAGCATTCTTTCCACTGTCTCTATCCGCGATATTTTGTCACCAATGCCATGAACAATTAGCGGCTCCTCTAGAATTTTCCCAACAGAATGACGTGGGTTAAGCGACGCATAGGGATCTTGAAATACCATTTGGATTTCGCGGCGTACCTTTCTGATTTCTGCATTAGAAAGTGCCTTCAAATCCTGCTGATCAAAAATAATGCTACCCTCATCACTTTCAAGTAAGCGCATTACAAGACGCCCTGTAGTAGACTTCCCACTGCCACTTTCACCGACAATCCCCAGTGTTTCCCCCTTTTTCACGGAGAAAGACACATCATCAACTGCTTTCACAGCACCAACTTGCTTATTTAACAAACCACCTCTAATCGGAAAATATTTTTTCAACGACACAACTTCAAGTAGATTTTCACTCATGCACAGTCGCTCCCATCTCTTTTTCTACAAGCAAACAGCGAACGAGATGATCCGGTCTTGTTTCAAACAAAACTGGACTGCCAATCCGGCAATCGGCAAACACATGATCACAGCGATCAGCAAAATGACAACCAGCTGAAATCGCCCCTGGTTTTGGCACATTTCCTGGAATCGAGTATAAGCGTTTACCCTTTCCTGCAATACCCGGCAACGACCTCAGAAGCCCTTTTGTATAGGGATGCTGTGGATTTTGAAAAATCTCTCTGACTTGCCCCTGCTCGACGACCCGCCCAGCATACATAACCAATACACGATCACAAATTTCTGCAACAACACCAAGATCATGGGTGATAAAAATAATTGAAGTCTTTGTTTTCTGATTCAAATCGCGCATCAAAGCAAGAATCTGTGATTGAATCGTCACATCTAATGCTGTTGTTGGCTCGTCCGCAATTAAAATATCCGGCTGGCAAATCATTGCCATCGCTATCATTACACGTTGGCGCATACCGCCAGACAACTGATGTGGATATTCTTTCATCAGCGCCTCAGCGCGCGAAAGACCAACACTTTTTAGCACATTGACACAAATTTGCTGCCGTTCCTTTTTAGAAAGATCTGTGTGAAGGCGCACCGTCTCCAGCATTTGATTACCGATTGTAAACAGTGGATTGAGCGAAGTCATTGGCTCCTGAAAAATCATTGCTAGTTTATTACCACGAATCTTCCGCATTTCCTTGTCGGAAGCTTGCAATAGATTCTTCCCTTGAAACTGGATTTCACTATTTTCAATCCGTGCAGAAGTCCCTCTTAAGAGTCCCATAATCGCCAGTGAAGTCACACTTTTCCCACTACCAGACTCTCCAACAATCCCCAACACTTCACCCTTGTATAACTGAAAAGAAACATTTGCGATAGTATTGATTTGCTTTTTTCCTGAACTAAAATCAATATTCAAATTCTTCACATCTAGTAGGATTTGTTCAGTCACTAGTAACACCCCTTGTACCACATTTAGAACTGCGATATTGACTACTCGAAAACGGCACATTGCCTCTCTCATCATTGCTGCTAGAATTACTGGATACCCTAAATCTATGCCAATAAAATAAAAAAATACCAACATCGCTCACTAACATTTATCGGTTAGTGGATACGATATTGGTATTTGATTTTGAATCACCAAATGGTCATTGTTATAAAATGCTATCCCGATAAGCTTAGTACATTGACATGTAGTTATCACGTTCCCATTGATGAACATAAGTTCGGAACGCATCCCATTCAATTTCCTTCGCTTCTAAGAAATGTTCTAGAATATGCTCACCTAGAGCTGACTTCACAACTTCGTCTGAGACCAGTTTATCAAGTGCCAGCTTCAATGAACCTGGTAAATCCTCAATCCCTTCCGCTTGGCGCTCTTCAGCAGTCATCGCATAAATATTACGGTCAACAGGTGCAGGAACAGCTAACTGATGCTTGATTCCTTCTAGACCTGCTTTCAAAATCACCGCCATTGCTAAGTACGGATTCGCCATTGGATCGACGTTTCTGAGTTCAATTCGCGTACTCATACCACGAGATGCTGGAATTCGAATCAGTGGACTACGATTTTTATTTGACCAAGCAACATAGCATGGTGCTTCATGCCCTGGTACTAGACGCTTATAAGAATTCACTGTTGGATTTGTAATCGCTGTATAATTAACAACATGCTTTAGAGTACCAGCAATAAAATGTCTTGCATCCTCACTCAATTGCGATTCTGATTTTTCATCAAAAAAAGCATTCTTATCACCCTTAAAAAGTGATACATTACAATGCATCCCAGAGCCAGCCAAGTCATAGACAGGCTTTGCCATAAAAGTTGCGTGAAGATTATGCTGCCGAGCAATTGTCTTAACCGCTAATTTGAACGTCTGAATATTGTCACAAGCAGTCACAACATCCGCGTATTTGAAATCAATTTCATGTTGTCCCATTCCCACTTCATGATGAGAAGCTTCCACTTCAAATCCCATTTCCTCTAGCTCAAGAACAATATCACGTCGGCAGTTTTCCCCAAGATCAGTCGGTGCAAAATCAAAATACCCACCTTTGTCATTTAGCTCAAGAGTTGGTTCACCAGCTTCATCTAATTTAAATAAGAAAAATTCTGGCTCAGGCCCAAGATTAAAACTCGTAAATCCTAGTTCCTTCATTTCAGCCAGCACTCGCTTCAAATTACCGCGCGGATCTCCTGCAAATGGCTTGCCATCTGGTGTATAAATGTCACAAATCAAACGACCAACAGCCCCTGTATTCTTTGTCCACGGGAAAATCGCCCATGTATCAAGGTCAGGATGAAGAAGCATATCTGACTCTTCAATTCGCACAAATCCTTCAATAGAAGAACCATCAAACATCATTAAATTGTCCATCGCCTTATCCAATTGACTCACTGGAATTTCTACATTTTTGATCACACCAAAAATATCTGTGAACTGTAGTCGGATAAACCGCACATTACTTTCAGCTGCTAACGCTCTAATTTTCTCTTTCGTGAATGTCGCTCCCATAATCATTCTCCCATTCTTTTCATTCATTTATTTATTAAAAAACTTTCCCCTACCATGATTAAATCGCCCCGCTTGCTTCAATTCCTCGTGAAAAATCTTTCTCATTTCAGTTTCAGACACACGCTTCTCAGCACTTTCCTGGTCTACTTCAGGCAATAGCCCATTATCCTGAAATATTTTTTTAATCCCTGCCATATTCAGCCCATCCTGCAGGAGACGATTAATTTCCTGAAGCCTATTTAAATCCTGAAAAGAGTAAAGACGCTGTTTACCATTGGTTCGTGCAGGTTTAATAAGACCATTTTGCTCATAATAGCGAATTTGCCGAGCGGTTAAGCCGGTTTGACCTGTGACAACGCCAATTGGTAATAAAGGTGTGTGTTCATGTTCATTGCTTGCATTTGGCACCTTTAACGCGCTCCTTTCTAATTGTATGTCAGTATTATATGATGATGTGATCAAAAATGTCAATCAGATGTTAGGTTTTCTGACATTAACTTTTTCTACAATTGTTTACTCGTTTAAAAAGTACGCTTGAACATCGCAAAGAAACATGACAGACACTGTGCCTGGTTTAACTATTCCTTTTTATAATGACAAAATCTATGTTAAACTGTCGGTACTAAAGGCAAAAAAGAAAGGACATAACTATGACCCTAACTGAAATTATGCAGGAACTTGAAGCGCTTGGCACCGAGCAAACTAAAAAGACACTGATGCGACATGGTGCAACCGATCTTTTTGGCGTAAAAATTGGTGATCTAAAAAAGCTTGTCAAATACGTTAAAAAGGACCAGCAACTAGCTTTAAATTTATATGCAACGGGCAATTCTGATGCGATGTACCTTGCAGGTCTAGCGGTCGCTCCAAAGAAAATGACAAAGGAACAGCTACAAACTTGGGTTGAAGCAGCTACTTGGTATTCAACAGCAGAATGCGTCGTCGCAAGCATCGCTGCGGAATCGAACTACGCTATGGAACTGGCGCGCGAATGGATTCAATCAGAATCTGAAAATATTGCCGGTGCTGGTTGGAGTACCTATACCAATTACTTATCAGTCACACCTGATGACGAAATTGATTTTGTAGAAATCGCTAAACTCCTCTCACTAGTTGGCGAAACAATTCATACAGAGAGAAACCGTGTTCGCTATACAATGAATGGATTTGTTATTGGGGTTGGCACCTTCACTATTCCTTTACATGGTGATGCAAGAGCCGTTGCTGAAAAAATCGGCGTCGTCAAGGTAGATGTTGGAAACACATCATGTAAAGTCCCCTTTGCACCAAGCTATTTAGATAAAGTAGAAGCTATGGGGCGGATTGGCTATAAGAAGAAAACTTGCATTTGTTAGTTTTTTTGTTCAGATGAATCACAATCCGTCTGAATGAACACTAAGCTTATCTTAAATTTAATACAAAAAAGAGCCCTTTCAGTCTATTGCCAAGGGCTTTACCTACGATCCATGTCGAGCCAATTTCTTGTTTTTAGCCAGAAGAAGGCATGCCTGAGTATCTGTTTTATATACTAGGGCTTGTCTGAAAAAGATTTATGAAATATTTTTGAAGTATTTTCCAACTAGCTTCGCCCAAAAATAGTCTTCAATATTCCCGATATTTGCGATTTTTTCTCCGCGATACTTCAAAAAATTCTTGTCAAAACTCTCTCATAAATCTTTTTCAGACACACCCTAAACTGTGAAACTACTCGCCAACAATTAAATATCCAGTACTCGTGAATAGAAGCTAGATTAGAAGGATGGGATTATTTCTCCTACTGGCTACTGTAGCCATCCATACAGATCTACATCTTCCATTTCTGGCGTATTCTCATCTTCAAAAAGATACTTCGTTACGACTGGCCCTGATTGACCAATATACCGTTGTCCAATACTTAACCGCTTCCCACCCTTATACAAAATATAGAGACTGTATTGCTCTGATTCATTGCCCCCAGTCACTTTCTGAGTCATTCCGTGCCTCTGGATAAGTCCTGCTAATTGCTGAACGCTACTAGTTGCAGTAGAGGCTACCATTTCATTCAGCAGTGCCGCATCTGCTTGACCTATCATGTCTTCCAACGTTTCAATTTCTCCGATTGCTATTTCAGATACCGCCTGTGTACTGGCAATAGGCGCAGTCGGCACACTATTTGACTCTGTAGAAACTAAATGACTCGCACCAAAATAGGTTGCAGTAACACCGCCAAGGATCGTGATACTCGCAACAACTTTGACTGTTGTACTGCCTATGATGCTCCCTAATGCCGAAGTGCCTGTAGTAGTTGTCGGTATTGTTACAGCTTGTGTGGTAGAAGCTGTTGGTGTTGGGATTGTTGCGGCCGATGCCGTTGGTGTTGCAAATACCTTTGAAACACCATCGAAAATATGCGAAACTGTTCCCGAACTAAGAGCTGTTTTCCCTTTTTCGAGTAGTAAAGCAAATAGAATAAGAGGAAGTAGATCCTTCACAGATGAGTGACCAGACTCTTTCATCTTTCCCAAGATCTTTTTCCGCGCCTTAAATAATATACTCTTGACTGCAACTGTAGACACACCTTGAATCAAAGCAACCTCTTTTAAGCTAAGACCTTGCAGATAAAAAAGAACAATAGCACTCCGCTGCGTTTCAGAAAGCTCATCAATGGTTTTTTGAATAACCAAATTGACTTCCTTTATCTCAAAATCTTTCGTGTTAGTAATCGTAAATGTTTCAGTTTCTTCCTCTAATTTGCCTTTTAGCTTTAACTGCTGCTTACGCTTTCGCCACATGTCCATGCAACGGTGAAACGCAATTGAATTGAGCCATTGCAAAAACTTCTTATTATCTTTGAAACTACTAATATCTTGGTAAACATGCGAGAATACTTCCTGGGTAACATCCATCGCATCTTCTTTGCTCCCGAGTACTTTCAAGCAGTAATAGTAGACAGAAGAAAAATACAGATCATACATTTCACGAAATGCAACCTCATCGCCTAGTTTCACACGCTCAACTAATCGATCTACAACAGCTTGTTCAGGTAGACCCGCACTTTGCTTTAACCCCACACTCATCACTCCTTTACTATATCAATTTTAACTAAATAATCCCTGTAACATTTCTGGCGTTATAAATGGAGGAAAAGTTGCTGCATCGTACTATTTCTTAAAATAATTCTTTCACACCTAGAACCTGACAAAATTAGGAAGATGTTCAAACTTGATTACAACGGGGAAACAGCTATTTCAACAAGCATTTTCTATTCTATACGAACGATTTTATCAATTTCAAACAAACAATACAAACTATCTCTAAGAAACAGCGATATATGAATTCTATCTAAATGTATAGTATTTTTAATTTAAATACAATGTACAATTATTCATAATATGGAAATATTTCAATGTAATAGGATACTTCCAATTGACAGTATTTGTGCTCGTGACACTAAGAAAAGCCCTCTCGCATCATCACCATACGAAAGGACTTTCTTTTTTACCACTTGTTACTTGCACTATTTATTTTCCAGTAATCCCCGTTTGATCACTCGGTTTCCGATTCACTTTTGTTCTTACGTCCAATGATCATGAGGCCCATACCAATGCAAAGGCTCAGCAATGCTATTGGCAGTTTTGCTCCATTGTCACCAGTGTGCGGAATTGGCTCTGAAAGCGCTGGTGTAGGCATCACAGACGGTTTAGTCGTTACAGGTTTTGGTACTACTGGACTTTCCGGTTCCGGCGTTGATGGATTTTCTGGATCTATTGTCCCCGGAACTTCTGGATCTGGTTTCTCTGGATCAACCATCTCTTTCACATAAACATTTACTTGGATACTCGCCTGATTATTTTCTGCATCTGTTGCAGTAATCGTCACAACGTATGTGCCTACTTTGTTTAGATTTACTACTTCTGCAAAATCTGATGAAATGACCGCGTCCACTTCGCTGACCACATTCGCATCAACCAAATATTCCGCTTCTGTTTTGGCAATTCCTAAGTCATAAGTGACATCTTCTGCTATAATCACCGGGGCAATTGTATCTTTTATATGGACTTTCACTTGAACACTGGCCTTGTTCCCCGCAGCATCTGTCGCAGTAATTATCACATCATACGTGCCTACCTTGTTTAGTTCGACAGCGCTTGTAAAATCAGAAGTGATGATTGCGCCTGCTTCACTTGTGGCGTTTGCATCAACCAAATAGGCTGCTTCTGTCTTACTGATACCCCTTTCATATGTGACATCTTCCGCTGTGATTACCGGTGCTACTGTATCTACCACATTGACTTTCACTTGAATGCTAGCCTTGTTCCCCACTGCATCTGTCGCAGTAATCGTCACATCATACGTGCCTACTTTATTTAAATTAACAACACTTGCAAAATCAGATGTGATAGTCGCACCGACTTCACTGACTACATTCGCGTCGATCAAATATTCCGCTTCTGTTTTGCTAATGCCTTTTTCATAGGTGACATCTTCTGCCGTGATGCTTGGTGCTGTTGTATCTTCCACAGTTACTTTGACCTGAACACTGGCCTTGTTCCCTGCAGCATCTATCGCTGTGATGTTCACACTATATATGCCTACTTTGTTTAAATCCACTGCTGTAGCAAAATCAGATGAGATAACAGCGCCTGCTTCGCTTGTTGCCTTCGCATCAACCAAGTATTCCGCTTCTGTTTTGCTGATGCCTTTTTCATAGGTGACATCTTCTGCTGTAATCGTCGGTACTGTTGTATCAGTCGTTAATGGTTGAATTACTTTTCCACTAAATTCTGTTGTAGCTCTTCCTACCGTTACATCCTGACTAAAAGTGTAATCAACCTGCGTTTGGTCAGTAAGACCTATCCAAGTAATATTTGGGGCAGTATAGCTACCATTATTGCTGATTACTGCTGGTGCAACCAACTGTCCTTCATCATTTTTTACCATATTAGCAATTGAAACTGAACCACTATAAGTCACAGCCGGCAATGTAATTAATTGATCCTCTAGGTAAGGCGTTGCTAGGTTAGACAACCCTGCTAGTGGCGTGATGTCGCTGATCTGATTGTTATCCAAAGTTAAATGATTGAGATTTGCTAAGCCTCTTAAAGGCGTGATATCGCTGATTTGATTATAGCTCGCATTTAAGCTTCCTAAAGCGGTTAAATTCGCCAGTGGTGTCACATCACTGATTTGGTTGTGCCCAAAATTTAAATTCCAAAGCTTTGTCAAATTAGCAAGCGGCGCGATATTGCTAATTTGATTATGATTCAAAGCTAACTGTTGTAATTCCGTTAAGCTCGCTAGTGATGTGATATCTGTAATTTGATTTTCACCAATCTCCAGCATAGTTAACTTAGACATATTCGCTAAAGGCGTGATATCTGTGATCTGATTATTCCAACATTTTAAATTCTCTAGATTTACTAAATTCGTTAAAGCTGTAATATCGCTAACTTGGTTATTGTTAAAATTCAAATATTCTAGTTTCGTCATATTGGCAACCGGTGTCATACTCGTAATTTGGTTCGAGTCCATGCTAAGCTCTACTAAATTAGTTAAGTTTGATAGTGGCGTGATATCTGTAATTTGATTTGACTGCATGAACAAATATTCTAAGTTAGTTAAACCTGCCAGCGGTGTGATATCCGCTATTGTATTTTCACTTAACCGCAATTCGGTTAGGCTGGTTAAGTTTGTAATCGGTGTCACATCACTGATATCATTATCCGTCAAATCTAAGTTAGCAAGATTGGTTAAACCTGATAGTGGCGTGATATCTGTGATTTGATTTGTAGCTAAATAAAGAATCTCGAGGTTGGCTAAACCTGATAATGGTGCAACATTCACGATCTGATTGTTATGCAGATTCAAATATTCCAATTTAGTTAACCCTGACAATGAAGAGACATCAATAATTTCATTATTATATAACACTAAGCTTTTTAAATTAGTCAAATTCGCTAGAGGTGCCACGTTCGTAATTTGGTTGTAAGCCAGATTTAAATCAGTTAAGTTTGTCAAATTAGCTAGCGGCGAGATATCACTGACTTGATTATTGAAAAGGCTTAAATTCGTTAAATTAGTCAACCCTGCAAGCGGGGCGATACTAGTAATCGTCTGATTATTTCCTAGATCAAGTGATGTCAACTGAGTCAGATACTGCATTCCCTCTAAATTACTGACTCCACTTTTCTGGGTTAGTATCGTAATGGTGTCAAGCTCTGTTTGTGTTACTGAATCAGAAACTGACTTTGATAACTTTCCAGCAACCGCTGCTGCCATAGCCGCATCAGGAAACACTTGATTGATTGGTGTTGGATTCACAAGGCTTGCTTTAGGATCACCCACTTTTTGTTCATTAGCCAAAGCTTGGTCAGCCTCACCGAAAAACTGTCCGTTAACAGCCAACACAGAACTATTACTGATTACAAGACAAAACAGTAGCGCGATCGATACGATCTTTTTTTTCATTTTAAATTTCTCCTCTTAGGTTTATTGTTGATTAAAATTTCTATATTTATTTGTAAAATTAAATGAATTACTGAAGATATTTCTATTTCTCTAAAACTACGAAATTAGCGGGACGCAGTCATCATTGACCTCCTTCAGAAATTGATTTTCCTCCCTTTTTTCAAATACATACATTCTGGCGTATGCTCCTTGCAAAAGGTTGCCACCTTTTATAAAAAATTTTTTAATGTAGAAAAACACGGATCGTTATCATAGTTTTATGGCTCTCGCTCTCTTCTGCACTACAAGATAGCAATTGTCCTAAACACGATAAAGAAAGGCAACTTATGCAAGTTGCCCATTTACTTTCTTGATTCAATTGAACTTTTTAAACTACATTTTTCTGTCTGCGAATACCTATAGTTAACGAGCCACAACATTACTTCGGTTCATTTTGTCTGTTTGCAAAAAATCTGCTACGCTACACATTTTGTCTCCCTATAGCAATCTACCAGTCTGACATAAAGTACATGACAAATGCTTCTACCTATACAACAATTTACAGCTCCTTTCTTTGTTATCCTGTTCATATACTCTGGCGTAACAAAAATACAAAAGGTCGCTATTTTTATAGATTTTATGCTTCTCATACGAATAATCAGCTATTTAGTAAACCATAATTAATTGTTTTTGCATGATAGACTTCTGGTCCTAATCTAATTCATACATACAATAAGGTAAGAATCCGCTATCTACTTTGATAAAAGGGTCATGTAATTTCTCTCTATACTGCTTCATTCATCTATTTAAAAATTATAAAAACGCTAAAATTTTCGCCATACAACCTCATCATCTATAAAGTAGATGTTTTCATAATCGTCCTCACCATATTCATAATGATAGTAGCTCAAATCATCTAAATTTGAGCTACTATCATTTACTCTATCTCTTATCTCTGCGCCAGCCACCTTCGGAGGATCTACATCTGACAGTAGCATGTAACCAAAAATATTTAAAATCAATTTACAGTAAAAGTAAATCTTCCTATAAATCAAACACTAATCTTCACACCAGAGCAAAGCAGATTACTCCTAGTGAGGCCCATTCATCACAGCTGCCACAATGTCATCCGTGGTTAAATGATAGAATGCCTCAAGATACTCACGCTGACCAACCTGTCCATATATTTGATTCACTCCGACACGAACTAGCGGAACCGCACAAGCATTTTCTGCAAGCACTTCGCTCACTGCCGATCCAAGCCCACCTTGGACATAATGGTTTTCTGCGGTAATGATACACTTCGAAGATTTTGCAAAACGAAGTACAGTTTCTTGATCGAGTGGCTGTATCGTGAACATGTCAACCACATTCGCGTCAATTCCCTTTTCCTTTAGAATAGCAGCTGCTTTCAATGCATTGTCGACCATAATTCCGCAAGCAATGATGGTCACTTCTGCATTAGGCTCTTCCAGCAACACTTTCGCCTGACCAATTTCAAATGTCTCTCCTGCTGGATAAATAGCGGGCACCTGCTTTCGAACTGTCCGCAAATAATACAAGTCCGGATTCGCTGCCGCACTCCGTAAAACCGCTTCAAACATCACTTGATCAGACATATCCATCACAATACAAGTCGGCAACATCCGCATTAGACCAATATCCTCAAAAGAAGTATGTGTACCGCCATTATGTTCAGCACCAATCCCCGCGTCAGAACCAATTAACACAGCATTTTGATCAGCATAAGCAAGTGACAAATACAGTTGGTCATACGCACGCCTGGTAAGAAATGAGGAAAAAGTATGCACAAACGGGATCTTTCCTGTCAGCGAAAGACCAGCAGCAACGCCAATCATTTCCGCTTCCATAATCCCGCAATTAATTAAGCGGTCCGGAAATTCCTTTTGAAATGACTGCGTCGACATCGATCCCATTAAATCGGCTTCAAGCAAATAAACCAAGGGGTTTTCTCTGGCAATCTTGCAAAGCGTCTCACTATAAACAACACGCATTTCACGTTCATCCATCAAAATCCCTCTTTCCCAGCAAGTGCTGTTTCTAATTCCGTTGTAAAATCCACAACCTGCTCTCTCAGTTCACCAGCTAGACGAACATGGTGATTAGCATCCATCACTTCAAACAATGGAACCCCTTGTCCCTTTGTTGTATCAAGAATAATTGCAATTGGACGGTCCGCCTCTGCAAAACTAACTGCAATCGCTCGGTCAATTGCTTCAACATCAGCACCATTTACTCTTATCGCAAAAAAACCAAAGGACGTAAATTTTTGGACAAAATCAAATGCCTTACACACTTCATCTGTTGGTCCATCTAGTTGTTTTTTATTCTCGTCGACAAACACAACCAAATTAGAGAGTTTCCGGTGTGCAGCAAATTGGATCGCTTCCCAGCACTGCCCTTCATTTAATTCACCATCGCCGACAATTGTGTACACTTTTTGTTCTGTCTTATCTAGCTTCAGAGATAGCGCAATCCCTGTAGCAACACTGAGCCCCTGTGCCAATGAACCTGTTGTCATATCAACGCCTTTCACTAATCGATGATCTGGGTGACTAGGCAAAGTTGTTCCGTTCTGATTAAGCGTTTTTAACAATTCTTGATCAAAGAATCCTTTTAAAGCTAATGTTGCATAGAGTACTGGTCCCGCATGTCCTTTCGATAACACTAAATAGTCCCTTTCAGGCCATTTTGGATTCTCAGGATCAATCCGAAGCCACTTTCCGTATAAAACCGCCAACACTTCGACAATCGATAAACTGCCACCATAGTGACCAAAGCCAGCTTGGTTTAGCTGCTTCAATGTTTCAAGGCGAATTTTATCTGAAAAAACAGTTAGTTCTTGTTTAGTCATCTCATCAAGCCTCCACTTCGTTCCCTCGCTACTCCATTTTTGGTTTTCTCATGAATTTAGGTACAATGATCATCAATGCTAACACGCCGAAGACACCGACTGTTAATACGGTTGAGCTAACCTGTCCTAGCTGTCCTAGGAAAATTCCTGTGACACCAAAGTCTGTGTCAGAGAATGTTGAATTTGCAAAACCTAGGTCACCTAGAACCGGCATTAGGAATAACGGTAGGAAAGTAATGATGAGTCCATTGATGAATGAACCAATCGTAGCCCCTCTGATCCCGCCTGTTGCATTTCCATACACGCCTGCTGTTGCACCCGTAAAGAAATGCGGTACAACGCCTGGCAAAATCAATGTCCCACCAACAACAGCAAGAACTGCTAAGCCAACAAGTCCGCCAACAAAGCTACAAAGGAAACCAATCAGCACAGCGTTTGGTGCATATGGATAGACAATTGGACAGTCAATCGCCGGTTTTGCACCAGGGATCAACTTATCTGAAATTCCTTTAAATGCTGGAACAATTTCATTCAAGACTAAGCGCACACCAGAGAGAATGACAAAGATTCCCGCTGCAAATGTGACACCTTGCATGATGGCATAGACGAGATAATTTTTACCACCACTGAGTTCTGATTCAATGAAATCAGGACCAGTTGCCAAGGCAACCACCACGTATAATGCAACCATTGTTAGGGCGATCGCAACGGAGCTGTCACGCAGGAAAGATAATGATTTTGGAAAATTGACTTCTTCTGTCGAGCGTGAATTTTTGCCAACCAAAGAGCCAACATACGCTGCACCAAAATAGCCTACGGAGCCGAAATGACCTAGTGCGATTGAATCGTCACCTGTTATTTTACGTGTGTATCGTTGTAGTAACGCTGGGAAAAGGACCATGACTATTCCCAGTGCAGTAGAACCGACGATCACTGTCATTGCGTTTGTCATACCCACTGATTTTAAAATAACACCAATCATACATGCCATATAGAGAGTGTGATGGCCAGTTAGAAAGATGTACTTGAACTCTGTAAACCGGGCAATTAAGATGTTCGCAAACATTCCAAAGAACATAATTAATGCGGTAATACTACCGAACTCTTTTAGTGCAACGGCAACAATTGCCTCATTATTTGGCACAACCCCTCTTACGTTAAAGGCCTCTTGAAACATGAGACCAAATGGATCTAATGACGCCACGACAACGCCAGCTCCAGCACCAATAACAAGAAAACCAATTGATGTTTTAAGAGTCCCTTTGATGACATCAGGTGCCGCTTTTTTCTGTGCAAGAAGTCCAACCATTGCGACTAAGGCAACTAAAATCGCTGGTTCTGATAACAATTCTTGAATGAAACTAAATATCGCTTCCATAATGACAGCTCCTTTTTTTAGGGAAACACTGATTAGATGTTGCGAGTATGAACAAAGCTCATCGGTCAATTTCCTAAATGCTTCGCAACTGTATTCATCCGTGTTTCCCAGGCTCGTTATAGAATCCCTTTTTCTTGCAAGACGACTGATAACTTCTCTTTAAGCTCGACTTTACTCATAATATTATTCAGTACAACAACAGATTTATAGCTATCGTTTAACGACTCAGCAATGTCTCTTCCAACAACAAATAAATCTGCTATCGTTGGTGTTGCGGAGCTTAAATCAATGTGATCAACTTCGATTCCCGAAATATTCAACTCACTTAAAACAGCATTAATATTCATTTCTACCATGAAGCTACTTCCAAGTCCTGAGCCACACATCGCAGTAATTTTCATTTATTTCGCCTCCTTTCCTTCTCCAAATGGACCTACGATTTCAATCAGTTCTGCGGCATTATTGACTGTAAACAATTGTTCATTGGCCTTATCATCCAGTAACACCCTTGATAACTGCGCCAAAGCTTTTAAATGACTCTCAGAATCCTTCGTAGCAAGCACAAACATAATTCGTACTTCCTTTTCTTTGTCATCTAGAATATAAACTGGTTTCTCCAGTCGTAAAAAACTCATAGCAAGCTGATTCACACCATGCTCTGACTTTGCATGTGGAATCGCAATGTCTTTCATAATGACAATGTAGGGACCATAAGTTACAACTGAATCAATCATTGCATCAATATATTCTTCAGTAATATAATTTTGGTCAAGAAGCGGCGAGGCTGCATAGCGAATTGCCTCTCGCCAATCACCAACCGCATCCTTCACCTGAACATTGTTTGTAGTAAGTAAATCCTCGAGCATAGGAGCACCTTCTTTTCTAGAATCGTATTGCGTTTCTGAAGCAAATATCTGTGACAATGCATTTTCTAATGCATCTCTATCCTTAATTTCAGCCTGCATCTCAACGGCGCTTAATACTTGGTCAATGAGTAACTGATTTGGGCGTAACCCGAAGACGACTCGGTAAACATCCTGTGTCAGTGAAATCCGAATGTTAGGTGACAGCACGATTGGCACGATAAAAACGGGTGTAGAAATTTTTTCTTTTAAACTAATCGAAGAAAAAATCAAATCGTAGTTCCCTGCAATTTCCTCGATACACCTTGATGAATCCTTTCTTTCGAAAATTATTTCTGGAAAGAGTGACTGCAATTGCGATTCCAAGAGGCCAGAGGAACCAATGCCATTTGGGCAAATAATTAGTGCGCGCCTCCGTGTAATTTGACTAACATCATCTGCTGGAATCAAAGCTGCTAGATGGATAACAATGTAGCCAATCTCATCTGCTGGAATTTTGCACTTCACCAATTTCTCTAGTGGGTGAAGTAGAATGCCGATGATAGCTGTGAGTTCTGGATAGCGATTTGTAATTTCATCTAAGAGCGGATTGACTATTGGTATTTTATGTACAAGCCGGAAGTAGGCACACTGCAAATGGAGATAGATATTATTCGATAAAGGCAATGTACTCGACAAAGGAAACTGCGTGATAAAGGAAAACTGCCTGACAATTGAATCGGAAAACGCTCGCAACAATGCTAGCGTTTCATCATTTTTCTTAACCTGAAGCGACGCTAGTAGTGTACTTTGCAATAAGATAGCGCAATACATTTTCTCTTCCACTGAAAAGTGATGAAACTCCTGACCATGATAGTGCTCAATCATCGTTGCAATATTTTGATTCAAGATAAATGGCGTTTCCTGAATCGACTCAATTGTCTTACCAAGCTTTTGATAGCGAATACTAACAAGTAAAATCATTAATGCCACGTCCGCTAGCTTGTAATCAATATGATTCAGTCCATAATCATCCATCTTGATTACAAGATAGTGGCTTAGTTCTTTCAATTGCTTTGAAAGTGTATTATCAGTAGCCGAACTTCCTAAGACAATTTCTAAAAAATTCGTTCTCTCAAGCTCACTTCTAACCAATGGAATTTGCCTAAGAATGGTCGAACGAATTGTCAATTCAGGACCAATTAGATGAAATCCGTTTTCACGCGAATACTGGACCTTGACACCTTTCGATTCAAGCTGCTCTTCAATGACTCGTAAGTCGCTCATTACTGTATTTTTGCTTACTTTTAGCAAACTGGTGAGATGATCCATGGAAATGTACGTTTCCCCACAAAAAAGGTAGACTGCCAGTGCTAGATGACGAAGCTCCTTATTTTCAAATGGGTACAGTGCTTTACACTGAGCCTTTATTTCCTCGGAAATATAGTGCTGTGTAGCGTTTGGAATTTGAAATCGATATTTACGATGATAGACAATTGGCCCCAGATTTCGTTCTTCAAGCAATATATTGAACTGTTTAATCGAATAATCGATTTGTCTCCGAGTGTAATTCGTCTGAGCCATTAATGCTTGAATACTCAGATTGGGTGATTGTAAAAGTAAATCTAAAATTCTTAAAATACGGTTGTTCACCTTAGTATTCACTCCCTTAACTCTTATTATAGACTGCATAGCACGATACCTTAAGCCTTTTTCAACTCATGTTTTGTGAGGTCCTATTTACAATTTTGCACTTTGGTAAATGTTTGTGAGGATTTGGGCATGGAATACTTGAAGATTGAGAAAGAACATGATTCTCTTTTTCCCCTACTGAAAAACACTGAGAAAATCATGATCGATTCTCCCAGTGTTTAGCGTGTGTCTGAAAAAGATTTATGAATGATTTTTGGAGAATTTCCCGACTAGCTTTGCCCGAAAAAAGTCTTAAATGTTCCCGATACTTGTGATTTATTCTCCGCAGTACTTCAAAAAATCCTTGTCAAAAAGCGCTCATAAATCTTTTTCAGACACACCCTAGTTGATTGCAGTTTTTATAAATTAGAGTTAGCCTTACCTTTTTTCTGATAGGAACCATACATGACCAGTGCAATGACTGAAAACAGAGCCGGCCCTGCTACCATCCACAAAAACGAACCATAGTCACCATCTAAAACTGGTGACAGTAATGTGAAGAAGTTGGCAAACCCGACGGTAAATGTAACGACAATTCCTGCTATTAATGCTGAGCTATATCGTTTAAATACTTCAAAAGGTTTTTTGATGTCTTGGTTCTTTTTAAAGTAGATATAAGCAATTGATAGGAACATGTACGGCAAAGTCATTGCTACGTTTGTCATGTTTGTCAATTTTTCAAAGAAAGCAGCCATTAAATCTCCGCCAAAAGCAAGTAAAGTTAAAAAAGCTACCACGATGAAACATTGAACCCACATGGCAAAGACGGGCATATCATCATGCTTAGATTGCGTGAATTTCTTTGGCCAAAGCGCCTTCGGTGTACCTTGTACTAATTGCTTTAGTGGTGAGTAAGTTAAGGTAAAGAAAGCACCACTCAACGCTAGGAACATCGACAATCCAACGAAACGACAAACCCACATACCCAGGTCTAGTGCCGCTGCTTGCGACAGTCCAAAAGCCATGCCAATGTTATAGCCTAAGTTATTCATAATCACATAGAGCACATTTCCAAGATGTGTACTTTCGCCCGAAAGCGTTGCTCCCCAATTTGTAAATGTACCAACAAGGAAGATACCAATGGCGTAACCAACAGAAATAACAATAGCCGAAATCGTGATGGCACGGGGGAATGTTTTTTCAGGATTTTTCGTTTTCTCGGCAAGACCTGCGACCGCTTCAATGCCACCATATGCAAATAAGGCGAAAACGACAAAGCTTAAAATACTAATCATCGATGTGTAATCTGCATTTGGTGAATTTGTGTAAAAGGAACTAATCCCCTGCACTGGCTCTGCTAGCTGACCACCATTTGAAATTAAAACAAACAGTGCTCCGAAAAGTAAAAATAAATTTAGACAAGCCACTGCAGTACCACCAACGGAAGTTACCTTGGTAATTTGTTTCAACCCTTTACTGCCAATATAAGTGACACCAATCATCCATAGTATTCCCAATAAGGGCAATAACTGAGCTGATTCGAAACCTAAGAGATGCCACTCAGCTGTTGTATCGGTTCCAAAAAGCATATTCGAAACAGTTACCCAGATCGAACTACTGATATTGACCATCCAAATCACATAGGATGTATACCACATAAATACACCAGCAAAAGCAAATCTTGGTCCCACTGACCGCTCCATCCATGTATAAATGCCACCCTTTTCATCTTTAAAAGCTGTACCAAACTCCGCCATCATAAACGCAAATGGAATAAAAAACAGTATCGCAGCAAGTATGTACCAAATCACAGCACCATAGCCCATAAGATAAAACGATCTTGTAATGTTAGAAAATCCAAATACTGACGTGAAGACCATTAATACTAATGGTACTAATGTTAGCTTCTTTGCATTAGTTGACATGACAATCTCACTCCTTTAATTACATTCACCACTGCACAAACATAGAGAGGAAATCAATCTTTGAAGTAGTCGCTACCGCTACTATATAAGCCGCTAAAAAGAGCTGATTTTAATCTATTACCAAGAAATATTTAATCAATTGCTTTTTGCATAGTACTTATTTTGATTCTGTATCGTAGTCACTTGCTAAGCTTTGCAGTTTCCTCTTTTACACAAGGTATGTCTCACCAGGTAGAAATCCATTTGAAACCAGATTTTATTTATTCACTTCTCCCTACCCTCTCCTTTGCTCACTATTTATACCTTTTAATTGTTTATTCTTGGTTTTTTGCACAACTTAACTATATCATATTTTAAACAGCCTTAACTCCCTTATGGTAAAGAAAATCTAACAAAAAGGTGACAAAAACACAAAGATTATTACTATTTTCTTATATTGAATGAATATTCTATATTTTGCATGAATATAAGGCTTTATATCGGCAGAAAAAGAAAGAGCAAAAATTTATAGATTGAGATGGTAGCAGAAACAGTCCGGCACCTATTAGATTCGGAAAAACGATACTGTAAAAAGAGAAAATAAGCCTGATACCAGTAATCACAACTGGCATCAGGCTTACAATTTTCTTAGTTATAAGCAGGCTCAATAGACATCTCTTCGGCTAAATACAAGCATTCCCCCAGTTAGAAATACTGCTGCATATGTCAAACAAACGGATAATGAAAAACCAAAACTTGATCCCTCAAATGGCGACCAACCACCTGGTAAATAGGCATTTAACGTTAAATTTGGTGTGATAATATATTTATAAAATCCATATTCCATGAAGAATTCTCCCAGAATCGCACCACCAAAAAAGATGATAAATGAGATGATGATTGCTAGGGAGCTTTTCCGTGTCAACGTAGCAATAAAGAAAGTAATCGTACTGACTACCGCCAATGCAAATAGCTGAAATACTAATGTCCAAAACAGGTTGCTCATCATATTAAATTTCACAATTTCCCCTTCGACCACCTGCACATTATAGATAGATTGTTCCGTACCACCAAAAACAATAAAACCTGCGATCGTAGTGACTAATAACAAAAAGAGAAACATCACTAAACTCACAATTAACGTAGAGCAGAATTTCGCAAGATATAATTTCCATCGTTTCACAGGCTTCACTAATATTTGCCGAATCGTACCACTTGAAAACTCACTGGCCATCACATCTGCAGAAAAAGCAGCCATAAAGAACACAATAAAAACAGAAATATCCATACAGCTATTCGCGACAAACTCAAGGGGAGACGTCACATTTGTTGGCATATTATGTTCAAGTCGATAGTCTAGTTCAATGGCTCTATTTTCAAGAGAAGAAATGACTTGCTGATCAGGAACTTCCGCACTTTTCGCTTCTTCTAAAACCTTTTGGTTCATGACAATTTCTGTTTTGATATCCTTGCGCCAATCGCCTTTCGTTTCCTCTTTTTCTGTGAAATAGGCAAATAAACCTGTGAGTAAAATGAGCAAACATAAAAAGGCGATTGTTTTCTTTTGAAAAAACGATTTATACAGCTCGTTTAATATAAGTTTAAAAAATTGTTTGATCTGCCTCATTTGTTCCCCTCCCCAACTCTTTGAATAAAATATTCTTCAAGATTCTTCTTGTGAGGCGTAACAGAAACAACTGAAATCTCCGCTTTTACAAGATGATTGACTACACCAGCAATCGTTTGCTTATCTCCATTTACAGATATACCCTTCGCCGTGAGCTCAAATGTCAACCCAGCCATTGAAGATAAGGCATTCGTAACCAACACTGCATCAACTTCATTTAAAAACTCAAAATCATAGTGCATTTGGTCAGTCTCTAGATTGGTTTCTGACATATCTAACGTTTCAATCAGGACACCTTTATCAATAATTGAAAAACGGTCGCAGACTTGTTCCATTTCACTTAAAATATGACTAGAAATAATAATACTGACTTGGTGTTCTCTTGCAAGTTTGAGAAAAGTATTACGCATTTCTTTTACACCATCTGGGTCCAGTCCGTTTAGCGGCTCGTCCAAAACGAGTACTTTGGGATTAGACAAAAGTGCGGAAGCAATCCCTAAACGCTGGCGCATGCCTAATGAATACTTGCTAACCTTATCTTTGATCCGATTCGTTAATCCTACAAAAGCAACAACTTCTTCAATACGTTTGTCATCGACATCTCGCGACATATTCGCCATAATTTTTAAATTCATTTGCCCACTCAAATGCTTGTACAAATCAGGAGACTCGATAATCGCACCAATTTCCGATAAAGCATCCTCATGTTGAGCCGCCAGGTCAATTCCATTAATCATAATTTGCCCTGCGGATGGCTTGATAAGGCCAGTGACCATTCTCATAATCGTTGTTTTCCCTGCCCCGTTTGCGCCTAAAAGCCCAAAAATTTCTCCAGGTTTGATCTCAATCGTTACATGATCGACAATTTTATTTTTGCCAATAACCTTTGTGAGATTTTTTATAACTAATGCATGATGATCGTGCATATGCTCTCCCCTTTCTTTTGTACCTTTAGCTTTATTACCAGCTTTATTTCAGAATTCCTGATGCTACATCTTAAGTTGAAATAGATGAATGTCAATATAATCTTTATGTGTCCGTAAAGCACTTATATCACAAATTGCAAGCGTAAATCTATTTTTTAAGTTTGATTGTGCATTCACCCTTATTTTATTAAAAATCGATATGAGGAAATTCTAATCCACATAAAAAAAAGCCAGCCTATTATAAACAGGCTGACCAATAAGTCCACTAATCGATTTAAACGCCAACTTCTGATTTGTGAAAGAACCGCTTCATCGCATGAAACACATCTGACTTATTCTTCAAGATAAAATAATGAAATTGCTCATGCTTGATGTTTTTATAAACGGACATTAATGAAGAATTACGACTGTATTGATTGACCTCGCCATAACAAAACATATTCGAGTATTCAAGCAGTTCATCAATCAATTTTACACACTTGCCATTATCCGACGACAAATTATCACCATCTGAGAAATGAAATGGGTAGATATTATACTGACTCACTGGATACTTCGCATGAATTAATTCTAACGCCTTCTCATATGCAGAGGAACAAATTGTCCCCCCACTTTCACCTTTATTAAAGAAATCATCCTCTGAAACAGACTTTGCTTCTGTATGATGGGCGATAAATTCTATTGCTACATGTTCATATTTTGTCCTAAGGAATCGCGTCATCCAGAAGAAGAAACTGCGTGCCATGTACTTTTCCCAGATCCCCATTGAACCACTTGTGTCCATCATTGCGAGAACAACGGCACTTGACTCGTGTTTGACAACATCGTTCCATGTTTTGAACTTTAAATCTTCTTTCATAATCGGATGGAATTTTGGTTCACCTTGCATCGAATTTCGTTTAAAGGCACTGAGCATCGTTCTTTTTTTATCGATATTTCCCATTAAGCCAATTCGGCGAATATCATTAAATTCGTAATGCTCGACGGTTTCAATCGCCAGTTCTTTTTGCTTCATCCTTGGCAATGCTAATTCAGCAAAAAGCTCCTCCTCGATATCCAGTAAGGATACGTTCGCTTCAACATAGTCCTCACCAGCCTGATCGCCTGCACCTTGGCCATTACCAGCCTTTTGCTGACTAGGGCGCTCTCTCGCCACGACATCACCGACGGCGCTATCCCCTTTTCCTTGTCCCACATGCTTATTTTTATCATAGTTATACCGAATCTTATACTCATCCAGTGAACGAATCGGTATGCGTACGACATCTTTACCATTTGATAAAATGATACTTTCCTCGGTAATTAAATCAGGTAGGTTCTTCCGGATAGCTTCCTGGACTTTTTCCTGATGCCGCTTCTGATCATCATGGCCTTTACGATGCAATGACCAATCTTCCTTGGATATAATGAATTCGTTTGGATCTGCCACATTAAAACCTCCAAAGAAAACCGTTTTCCTATCTTATGCGGATAGCTTGATTAATTGCGCCCGATTGTGAATTAAAATCTTATCTTTTATCGACAATTTTTGCTAAAATGGATAGGAGTAATCAGTAAACACATTCAATGATCAAAACACAATGAGAAGAAATTTAAAAAATGAGTATTTTTCTCGATAAAAGGAGTTTTATAGATGACAAAGACAATTATTCGTAATATCACAGTTTATGGAGAACAAGAAATCATTCGAGATGGCTATGTTGAAGTTGCCAGTGGCAAAATTACTGACATTGGCATGATGCAGGATCTTAAGATAGACAGAGATACGATGGTCATTGAAGGTGAAGGAAATTCGCTGATTCCTGGTATGATTGATATTCATATCCATGCTGCCGTTGGTGCCGATGCAATGGATAGCACGCCAGAATCCATGAATCAATTTGCCAAGTCACTGGTTAAAGAAGGCACTACTTCATTCCTGCCAACAACGATGACACAGCATCCTGATACAATCTGCACGGCGCTCAAAAACATTAGCACTTACAGAAAGGAGCAGGGCGATGCGGAAGCTGAAATTCTAGGCATTCACCTTGAGGGACCTTTTGTAAATGCCGACAATGCAGGTGCCCAGCCAAAAAACTATATTATTGATCCAGACATTGCACTTTTCAAAAAATTTCAGGATGCCGCTAATCAAATGATTAAAGTTGTTACGATAGCACCGGAACGACCAAATGGTGTTGAAATGGTGCAGTATCTAACGGAGACCAATGTCATTGCATCCGTTGGCCATTCTGGAGCAAGCGCTGAGGAAACGGAAGCAGCATTCGCGGCGGGTGCAGCACATGTCACTCATATGTATAACGGACTAACACCTTTCCATCACAGAGCTGCTGGCGTGATCGGTGCCGTGCTGATGAACAAAGATAAATTTGTGGAGATGATTGTTGATGGATACCATGTCTCTCCATATGTTGTTAATCTAACTTACCAGATTAAAGGTGCAGAACACATTTTCCTTATCACAGACTCAATGCGAGCAAAAGGACTGCCTGATGGAGACTATGAACTAGGTGGTCAACCAGTTATCGTAAAAAATGGTGAGGCTAGAATTGAAAGCGGTGCACTTGCAGGTAGTACAGCAAAAATGTCTGATATTATGAAGAATATGATGAAATTTACAGGCTGTAGCCTAGTCGATATTATCCAAATGACTTCAACAAATCAGGCAAAGCAATTGGGGGTTTTTGATCGTCTTGGTAGCATTTCAGTTGGTAAGGATGCTGACTTTGTATTGCTTAATGACGAGCATGACTTAGTGATGACGATTAAACGCGGCACTATTGCTTATCAAGCCTAGTATGATTTGAATGCTTACAAATGTTAACATCTATAAAATCACGACTCACTTGCTGTTTTCCAGTGGTAAGTGGGCGTGATTTTTTTAATGGAGATCCAGTCAGCAGACACCCAACGGGTAGAACGAATTAGTTTTTCATCGTACCACAGAAATTGAACTTGTGGATTCCATTTTATTTTCAACTGAAAAACTGATTATAAAGAACAAATCTTATGGCGTGGATATATTTTCCTGTTATATGATTTTATAGTGAGCTACCGAATTTTTTTACATTCAAATGACGAGCTTCAAAAACACAAGCGAACAGGTTTAAAATATGATATAGTATATTCTTATTATAGAAACAGTCATATGTTTACTAGAAAAACATACTTAGGAATATTTTCAAAGTAATTTCCGTTTTTCCAGCATTGTTATAATGCATTTACTTTGGATTATCCTAACGCAATAAACAGTAGTTCCGTAATTCTTCGGACATCCCCCTTCAAAGTTGCCTCTGTCTTTTATTTTTCAGCTTTGCCTGTTATGCCATTTAGGGTTACTATTATGTCGCACCTTAAATGCACCCAGCTAAATAAAAGGCAATAATTTGTCTTGAAAACGTGAACATTCTGCTTACAACCTTTTTATGATAAACTAGAATAGCAAAAAATCTTACAATTGAGGTTAAATAATATGTCAACTGCAAGTCAACAAATCAAAATTATTTCTGTTCAAAACTATCAAGAAATGAGTAGAACTGCTGCCAAAATAGTCATTGAAGCGGTTAAGGCAAAACCAACTACTGTTCTAGGTCTAGCTACTGGTAGTACGCCAATCGGACTCTACGAGGAACTTATACTCGACCATCAAAATAATCAAACTAGTTACGAACAAATTTCAACATTTAACTTGGATGAGTATATCGGTTTAGATGAAAATCATCCGAAGAGTTACGCTCGATTTATGCGAGAAAAACTTTTCAACCAGATCAATATTAAACCAGAAAACACCCATATTCCAAGCGGTATTGCCACTTCTCCCGCTGAAGAATGTAATCATTACGAAACCCTTATTAACCAAGCTGGCGGTATTGATCTACAAATCCTTGGCATTGGCACAAACGGGCATATCGGTTTTAATGAACCAGGTACACCTTTCACTAGCCGCACACATGTAACAGAGCTTGCCAAAGCAACTGTTCAAGCAAATGCTCGTTTTTTCACATCAATTACAGATGTGCCAACACAATCCATTACAACAGGAATTGAAACCATTCTTTCCAGTAAAAAAATTGTCCTCCTAGCTAACGGTAAGGATAAAGCGCCTGCCCTGCAAGCACTTATTGAAGGGAGCATCACAGAAGACATGCCCGCAAGTGCACTCAGAGGTCACCAAGACGTAACAATTATTGCTGATATAGAAGCATTGCAATTGCTCAAAAAAAATTAATTTCCGGTATGCTTTTCCTATGCAATCTGGTAAAATTAGAAGGGTTACAAATAGTACCACCTTGTCGAAATCGATTTATCTGAACCTTTAGAATCTATCCCGAGTGGGATTCTTTCACTAAGACCAAGAGCGTTTGGTTTCAACAAGAAATTTTTTTATAAAAAAGGAGAAATCATCATGGTTGAAAAGAGTTTTCATATTATAGCTGAAACAGGAATTCACGCAAGACCCGCAACACTTTTGGTACAAACAGCAGGAAAATTTAGCGCTGACATCCAAATCGCGTTCAAAGATAAAAAAGTCAATCTAAAATCAATTATGGCTGTCCTTGGCCTTGGTGCAAATAAAGGTGCAGACGTGACGATTTATTGTGATGGTTCAGATGGAGCAGCTGCACTTGAAGCACTTGAAGCAACAATGAAAAAAGAGGGACTGATTTAGTCATGACTATGCAATTAAAAGGAATTGCCGCTTCGGGTGGAATTTCAATCGCAAAAGCATACATTCTAACCTCACCAAACCTTGAGGTTACTGAAAGAAAGGTAGCATCTCCGGCAGATGAAATCAGCAAACTTGATCAAGCGATTAAAGCAGCTGAATCTGATTTACAGAAACTAAAAGAAAAAATCACAAACGATCAAGGTGCAGAAGCTGGGCTCATCTTTGAAGCTCATTTAACTATCCTCGCAGATCCTGAATATATGAGTGCTGTGAAAGAGAAAATTAACGGCGATTCAGTTTGTGCAGAATACGGTTTATCACAAGTTTCAGACATGTACATCACCATGTTTGAATCAATGGATGATGCCTACATGCGTGAACGTGCTGCCGATATCAAAGATATCTCTAGACGTGTTACTGCCTATATTCTTGGGGTACCACTCGTTGATTTAAGTTTAATCGATGAAAAAGTGATCCTCATCGCGGAAGATTTAACACCTTCTGACACTGCACAATTAAACAAAGAGTTTGTCCAAGGCTTCGTTACCAACATCGGCGGGAGAACTTCTCACTCAGCCATTATGGCTCGATCAATGGAAATTCCAGCAGTTGTCGGAACAAAGACTGCAACAGAGTCTGTTCAAAAAGGTGATCTAATTATCGTTGACGGATTCGCGGGAGAAACCTTTGTTAACCCTTCTGTTGATCTAGTTGGAACTTACAAGAAAAAACAGGAAGAACACTTAAAACAAAAATTAGAGTGGTCAAAATTTATAGATAAAAAATCAGTAACAGCTGACAATCACCATGTAGAAATCATGGCTAATATCGGTTCACCAAGCTCACTTGCTGGTGTACTTGAAAACGGTGCCGAAGGTGTTGGCTTATACCGTACAGAATTTCTTTACATGGAGAGTGAAGAATCTCCAACAGAGGATGAGCAATTCGAAGCCTACAAAAAGGTCCTTGAAGGTGTTAACAATCAGCCTGTTGTTGTTCGTACACTCGATATTGGCGGCGATAAAGAACTTCCATATCTAAAAATGGCCCCTGAAATGAACCCATTTCTTGGGTACAGAGCAATACGTATTTGTTTAAATAGCGAAAAAGAATTATTCCGTACACAGCTTAGAGCACTACTCCGTGCGAGTATCTACGGAGATTTGAAAATTATGTTCCCGATGATTGCAACTGTAGAAGAATTCAGAACAGCAAAAGCAATGCTTCTAGAAGAGAAAGCCAAACTAGTTGCAGCAGGCGTTAGCGTTTCTGATTCAATCGAAATTGGCATGATGGTCGAGATCCCAGCATCAGCAATTATTGCAGATCAGTTTGCTAAAGAAGTTGACTTCTTCAGTATTGGAACAAATGATCTAATTCAGTACACAATGGCGGCAGACCGAATGAATGAAGGCGTTTCGTATTTGTATCAGCCATTTAATCCTGCTATTTTGAGATTAGTGAAAATGGTCATTGACGCTTCTCATGCAGAAGGCAAATGGACAGGTATGTGTGGCGAGATGGCTGGCGAAGAGTTAGCAGCACCTTTGCTAATCGGATTAGGTTTGGATGAGTTTTCGATGAGCGCGAGTTCTGTGCTTAGAACGAGATCCATTATCAGTAAACTGAAGAAGTCCGATATGGAAGTATTAGCAACCGAGGCATTACAAAAGAGTACTGAAATTGAAGTAGTCGAGCTTGTACAAAAAACCTTGGCTAAAGCTTCTGTTTAATCAATTAGATACTGGCGTTATAATAGCAGATGTTATTATAACGCTTTTTCTTTTGACCAAATGTCGCATGTCTATGAATCAGGACGAAAGCAATGACAAACCCATTGCCATCGTCCTCGTCCATTCATCGGTTTAACAAGCTACCCACATACTTTAATAAATCATTTGCAGAAGTTGCATTATACCCATGTTCATCAATTAATCGTGCGACTACTTCATTGACTTTTTTCAGCTGTTGCTCATCTGGTGTTTTTGCTGAAGTAGTGATTTTCACAACATCCTTCAAATCAGCAAATAACTTTTTCTGAATGGCTTCACGAAGCCGATCATGTGAGCTATAGTCAAATCGTTTTCCCTTGCGCGCATATGCAGAAATACGAATCAAAATTTCTTCACGGAAAGCTTTCTTTGCATTTTCAGAAACACCAATCTGTTCCTCAATCGAACGCATCAGTTTCTCATCTGGATTTAATTCTTCACCAGTCAGTGGATCATGAAATTTTGCTTTATTGCAATAAGCTTCAACATTATCCAGATAGTTATTCATCAGTGTCTTAGCTGATTCTTCATATGAATAGACAAATGCCTTCTGCACTTCTTTCTTAGCAATATCATCGTATTCTTTTCGAGCCACTGAGATAAAATTCATGTAGCGCTCTTTTAGTTCTTGTGAAATTGATGCATGCTGATCTAATCCATCTTTCAATGATCGTAATACATCAAGTGCATTAATCGTTGTCACTTCTTTACGGATAATTGTCGATGAAATTCGGTTAATCACATAACGAGGATCAATACCACTCATACCTTCATCATGATATTCTCTTTTCAACTCATCAATATCGGCATTCGAATACCCTTCTACATTTTCACCGTCATACAACCGCATTTTCTTAACAAGATCAATATCTGCTTTCTTCGGATCCTTCAATCTTGTCATAATCGAAAACATTGCTGCTACTTTTAACGTATGCGGTGCAATATGCACATTAGAAACGTCACTCTCTTGAATCATTTTGTCATAAATCTTCTCTTCTTCACTCACTTTCAGGTTATACGGAATCGGCATAACGATAATCCGCGAGTGTAGGGCCTCATTTTTCTTATTCGCAATAAATGAACGGTATTCTGTCTCATTCGTATGAGCAACAATTAATATATCGGCAGATATAAGTGCAAAACGACCTGCTTTAAAATTACCTTCTTGTGTCAGTGATAGCAAATGCCATAGAAACTTCTCATCACACTTCAACATTTCCTGAAATTCCATCATACCGCGGTTAGCTTTATTTAACTCACCATCAAAGCGATAGGCGCGAGGGTCAGATTCAGATCCATAAGTTGCAATTGTTGAGAAATCAATGCTACCTGTTAAATCAGCAATATCCTGTGATTTCGGATCAGAAGGGCTGAAAGTCCCAATTCCTACCCGCTTATCTTCTGATAAGAAAATACGCTCAATCATCACATCTTCAATACTACCA
>JAVBKE010000011.1:0-5066 GCA_031554185.1 Caryophanales bacterium | reverse complement strand
GCCATTCAAAATCTGCATCTTAGTGATGTAACACCATTATCTTTGGGAATTGCAACTAAAGGTGACGTAGCTTATGTGGTCATCAAGCGTAACACAATCATCCCTACAAAGCATACAGAAAGATTCATAACTTGCGAAGATGACCAAGTTGAGGTTGACTTCGAAGTATTTGAAGGGGAACGGGCAATGTTCAAGGATAATGTATGTAGTTTTTTATCTTTAAACTGCTTAATATTTTAACTTTTCTGACAGCTATAGAGTATATCAGCAAAACAGTATAAATGCAAAATATGAGTACATGATTCCATATTTTGATAATCTTACATAAAAATATTATTATTCCAGAATTCTTTGGGAGAATTTGTTCTGAGAGGACTTCCTGCAAAACCCAAGGGCGTTATTGAGATGGATGTCACATTCGACATCAACATTAATGGCATATTGACTGTGTCTGCAATCGAGACCAGCTGTCATATTAAAAATAAAATAAAAATTACTAATAACCAGGGTCGGCTGTCTACAATGGACATAATACAAATGGTAAGCACATATAAATATTAATAATTAATATTATGCAATTCAATGGAGGTTTGCTAATTGTGAAAGTTTCTGCATATTTAATTAATGGGTAGATAATTATTTTAAATCAATGGCCCTATCCTGACTGAAAAGTTTACACACTATTATATTGCGTTCAAAAACATATAATTGCATTCTCTATAATAAAAACAAATTAAGTTTTTAATCGGTTATTGGATTTAAAATTACCATAATTTGTGTACTGCAAACTCCAACTTTATATCGAAGTGGTTATTTAGAGTACAAAATATGGGCACAATGAGTGAAAACATTTTCCAATGGTAGATTCAAGAAGCAGCAAGGCATACAGCTGATGATGAAAAGCAGAAAAAAATTGTTCTGAGAAAGAATAAGCTAGAAGATTACATTTACATCATCGAATCCAATGTTGCAGATATTTCTTCGCGCAAGATTTCAGCGGCAGATAAGAAAACAATATTGAATCATTGCAAAATGATTACTAAATGGCTAAAAGCAGATAAGGTCTGAAGCACATTTTTAGTCATGTACTGTTCCTTATTTAACGAGTTTGTCTTATTCCAGCTGTATGAATTTGAAGAATATGAGAATAAACACAAAGGGTTGGAAGAAATTTGGAACAGAGTACTGAAAAAGTAAAATGTTTAAAAACATAATTTCATATAATCTTTATCAAGTAGGTGTGATTACATTCAGCTATGTGCTAAACAAATTTCTATATTCAATGTGTAGAGAAATTAATAAAATTTGTTTCAATAACGTGGTTGTTTGTGATGTTCTATTACTACAATGTTGTTTTAAATTATGGAACCAAATGTCATGAAGCTTCTGTCATCACATGCTGCACAATAATGCAGAATTCTTGGCTGCTCTTCATGTTGCTTATTCAATTACCCATAGTTGATGAAGTTGATCGATTGGAAAATGTGAGGTGATGAATCTTGTAAAGAAGGGAATAAATCCTCAGCACATAAATACGTATTAAACATAACATAATTTCTTTATTATGCCGATTGAATTAGTTATCTAATTGTAATGTAAGGGCAACATCTGCAGGCTACCAGCAATTCCTCTAGTTCCATGTGCATGCCATTCCAATGCCATGTTGCCACAGCTTTAAGTCATAATTTCCCTCTGTCGTCTCTCCAATAGGTGGATTCTTTTGTTCATCACTTGACATCTACACAATATTTAACATAAGCATGACTGAGATACACAGGGTTTGCCATAATGATGTACCCATATTTGGCATTATATTTCTTTATTTTACCAACCTTTAATTAAATCAAAAATTATTTTTCATATTTAACAACTCGAAATGACTTATTTACTGATGATTGGCAACACTGGCTCACAAACAAAGATGGTGGCACATTAATGTTTGGAAGAGTGTAGCATTATTTTCATTTTTAATGAACGCTGAGGAAATACAAACTTGTGTAATATGAAACATGGGTAGTACATAATGGCCAAACTTGTATACTGACACATTCTTAATGTAATGTATCTCACACCTAACAGTAATTTGGCTATTCAGCCGGATCGTGTGAAAGGGTGACATCATCAAAGTTTTCAACACAATCTGGCAACTCACCTGAATGCATTCTGCAGGGTTTTGTGGATCAGTTTGTGTTCCGTATTCACCGGAACTCACTGATATATCAGGATTACTTGAATTGTATGATGGATCACTTCCAATTTCAAAATAAATCTGGATTAATAATATGGATGTACACTAATTCCATGAAGATTAATACTATTATTACGAAGGAGACGTGCAAGTGTGTTGGGGATGATTTGTTAACTCTGTATTTACGTCAATAAGATCAGGATTTAATTCTGATGTAGGTTGTACTTCAGTGTGATTGCTTGTAGAAACACAGTTTGCAATATTTTGATTACTGTAATGAGAAACAAATAATTTCAGAACAATTGTCATTATTGTATATATTCATCAAAAACAATTGAGCGGTTCTTACTCAGTCGTCGAATGCGATGTTAACAAGTTTTCAATTATGGGTTTCAAATCATTCTCATTGCCTGTGTAGTCCTCTTCTGCAGCAACCTAAACAAGATATTTAAGGATAGTGCCATGTTATATTGGCAAAGGTATTTCATACAATGTTTTCAGAACTTGAGAGAGTATGTTGTTGTCCAAATATACTTATTATGACAACTCACTGTAATGGATTCCTCCTGAAAGGTCTGACCATTTTGGGTTCCATCTTGGTTGGAACTCATTGAAATATCAGGACTGCTGGAGTCACATAATTGATAACTGACAATTTCAAAAGCAACCTGGATTAACAATATATGAATGTATCCATTCATTGAAGATTCAAACTATTATTACGAAGAACTGTTCGCATGTTGGGCAAGATTTGGTGACTCTGCATTCGTGTTATTAAGTTGTTCATTGGCTTCTGATGTACGTTGTACTTCAGTGTCAGTGTTCAGAGTACTTTTGTTTTTGCAATGAGGAGAAGGAAATAATTCCAGAACAACTGACATTATTTTATGTATACCAAAAAAAATTGGGCGGTTCTTACTCAGTTGTCGAAGGTGATGTTAACATGTTTTCATTTATGGGTTTCAAATCATTCTCATTGCCTGTGTAATCCTCCTTTGCGGCAACCTGAACAAGATATTTAAGGATACTGCTATGTTATATTGGCAAAGGTTTTTCATACAATGTTTTCAGAACTTGAGAGAGTAGTATGTTGTTGTCCAAATATACTTATTATGACAACTCACTGGAATGGATTCCTCCTGAAAAGTCTGACCATTTTGGTTTCCTTCTTGATAGAAACTCACTGAAACTTCAAGTTTGCTGGAGTCGCATGATTGATCACTGACAATTTCAAAAGCAACCTGGATTAATAATATATGAATGTATCCATTCATTGAAGTTTCAAACTATTATTACGAAGAACTGTTCGCATGTTGGGCAGTACTTGGTGACTCTGCATTCGTGTTATTAAGTTGTTCATTGGATTCTGATGTATGTTGTACTTCAGTGTCAGTGCATGTAGAGACACTGTTCAGAGTACTTTGGTTTCTGTAATGGGGAGCAGGAAATACTTAATAAAGAATCATTATAATTGTCATTGAATGGGTTCACCATAATGAAGAGTCTGTGTGGTTCTTACTCAGGTTTTGAAATTTTAATTCGTCGAGAAGCTATTGAATGCAATGCTGTTAACATCTCTTCTCTTAACAATTGCAAATATTTCTGTCTCATTTCATAAGCCTCCTTTGCAGCTCTCTAAATGAAATAAAACATAGTATTTTTCATAGGAACCCCATCAAACCCAACCATGGTAATTATTCAATAGGTTACTAAGTTAACCTCATTGTTGCTCATCCAATCTAAAAAGTTTTCGCACACATTCAAGACTGTGTTCCTTTCTGAATAAATATCACTCATGCTTTGGAATTCTGCCTGAACCATTATGATGCATCCATCCAGATTGTCCCTGCACTGCATTACTTCTTGATGTAACTCGTAGTCATTTTTTATTTCCTTTGCAGTACGTTTCTACCAATGTAACACATAGCGAGCATTATTCAGCTATCACACAAATAACAGATATGATACTGCTACCATTGTTTCGATGTCCTCCATTGAAATGAAATTCTGTTCACGAATTATCTCAGCATTTAAACCTTCCAATACGAGTATGCCGTTGTCATTTACAAATACTCGCACGCCGACATGCACATCCCATTTTGATGATGGATTGGAATCATTAATTATTACATGAAATGTTTCCAGTACATCCTAAAATTATGAAATGAACTTTTCATTAACTAACATGCAGTGTTTACAATTTATTGCATTCACTGTAGAAAAATAAACCTTTTGTGTGTTTTGTGACATTTCACATATGCTGCATATTGGAACTTGGCTCATTTGCGGAATAGACTGGAATGTTAGTATTGTTCCCTGAGAGGGAATCTTGCTATGTGCTGGAATGCAAATTCCAATGATGTTATCTTTTATATTGATGCACAAAGACCTTGGTGTGATATCTTCCACAAGGTGAATAGTGGAATCAAATTTGTCTCCATTCAGTAATGCAGCTTGCACGGCTGCACCACACGCAACAGCTTCATCACGGTTAATACTTTTGGAGATCCACACATTGCTGAATGTCGATTTCAACAGTTCTTCAACATAGGGCATGCGAGTGGACCCTCCTACTAACAAGATTTCTACAATTTCATCATCTTCTAGGAACTTGCGTGACCTTGCATGCTTCAGGACCTTGTCCACGTGGCAAACAATTTTACTGTACAGTTCTTTATTGTACTTTGTAAACATTTCTCTATTCACAGCACAGGAATCATAGGAATTGTCACATCCTTCCACTTGAATGCTACAATTGAATTATTCCCATTATAACAATAGAAAGCAAAATGCAGAGAATGACCAACCTTGTTTCATGCAGTTTACTTAGATCCTTTTTAGCTCCTTCACAAGTATTCTTTAATCTAGTGAAAAGCCT